>JBCBSO010000008.1:0-17059 GCA_039819205.1 Actinomycetota bacterium | reverse complement strand
ACCGTCGATGGTTTCGGCGATGCCGTGTTCGTGTAGCCCGTTGATCAGGGTCTGGTAGTCGACGAGGACTTGGATGTCTGTGCTCGGTGATCCGCACCCGGAACCGCTACTGGTGGTGCCGGTGTTGGTGATGGCGGTGACGTATCCGTCGACTTCCAACTCCCGCCAGGTGCGCGACTCCTTGGCCGGCAGCGTGGACCGGATCTCATTGGCCGCCCGGCTGATCGCCGCGGTGACCTTCGCTGCACGCTCGGGGTCCAACTCGGCGTGGATGTGATGCATGCCGGTCACCTTGTCGACCCACTGGGAGATCTTCGACTGTTTGCGTTGCCGCGACAGTTCATCGTCTTCGCCATCGTCGGCCTGGGCGGCGCGAATATCGCGGGCGAGTTGGCGGCAGCGTTTGCGGAACGCATCCACCGACAACACCGTGGCCGCAGCCAACAGCCGCTCACGGTGGGCGAGAAACTCGGGTCGCAGATGGTCAGGCAGCCCGCTTGCTGCAGTGGCGATCGCATCCACGAAGGCCGTCGAGACTCGCCCTTCGGCCAGGGCGTCTTCGACGTCTGCAGCCTGATTGCACAGCTCCTCACGGGCGGTGGCGGTATCGGCGTCTCGCGAGTCCATCCCGCCGGCTGACCCCAACAGGGACTCGGCGGGTTCGGACTGGCCGGTCTGGGCCAGTTCTCGCGCTCGTCGCGTCAAGCCGATCTGCACGGCATCGAGCCGCGATTTCAATCGCCGCACATCGCTGACCGCGGCAGCGAGCTCGTCGCGATCGCAGTCATCGGGACACACAGCGAGCACCGCCACAAAGGTGGTGACCGCGTCGTCGTCGGTCATAGCAACTACCTCCCGTGTTGGAGGCTTCAGTTGGACACTGCGCGGTGTCGAGCGAGTCACCCAACGGTGATTCGTGCAGACAGTGTACCGCGCATCTGCGCGATATGCGAGAGGTATCACAAACACATATTCCCGCGCCGGGCCGATCGTTCTCAGCGATGGGCGACGGAGTCGGTGCGCCAAGCGTGGCGGACGATCGCGGCGTGGGGCCGGCGCTAGGCGTGTTCGGTCTCGCGGTCGTCGGCCGCCGCTTCGACACGCTTCTTGGCGAGGATCAGCAACCCGGCGATGAGAGCGATCGGGCCGGCGATCAGCAAGATCTCGTCCCAGCCGCCCTGGTGGGCGAGCAACGCACTCACGAGGTCCGATCGTACGGCCTTTGTTGATTGAATGTGCATCGAGATGCGTGAACAGGTCGAAGCCACCATCGAAGTGATCCGTCCGGCGCTCCAGGCCGACGGCGGCGACATCGTGTTGCGCGATGTCGATGCCGACACCGGGGTGGTCGAAGTCGAGCTGGTCGGCGCCTGCGGCACCTGTCCGGCGTCGACGCAAACCCTCAAAGCCGGCATCGAACGGATCATGCGCGACCGCGTCGACGGCGTCACCGAAGTGGTGAACGTCACCGAGGCCCTCGCGTGATCTCCGTGGTGGCCGGACCGGCCCGGTGATCCGCCGCGGCGCTCCTCCCGAGGAGCTGTTCGATTCTGCCCTCGCGGGCGATCGTGCCGCGCTGGCCCGACTGTTGTCGCTGATCGAACGCGGCGACGATGCGGCGCGCGTGATCGGCCGACTCGCCCACCCGCGCAGCGGCGATGGCTACACGATCGGCCTGACGGGCGCGCCGGGCGCCGGCAAGAGCACGTTGACCAGCTCGTGGATCGGCCATCTGCGCTCGCTCGACATGGAGCTCGCCGTGCTGGCGATCGACCCGTCGTCGCCGTTTACGGGTGGGGCGATCCTCGGTGATCGCGTGCGCATGCAGGATCACGCCACCGATCCCGGTGTGTTCATTCGCTCGATGGCCACTCGCGGTCATCTCGGCGGCTTGTCGCTGGCCACGCCTGAGGCGGTGCGCGTGCTGCACGCCATCGGCCGCCAGCTGGTACTCGTGGAGACTGTCGGCGTCGGTCAGGTTGAGGTGGAGGTGGCTGGCAAGGCCGACACCACGGTGGTGGTCGTCAACCCCGGGTGGGGCGACAGCGTGCAAGCCAACAAGGCCGGGCTGATGGAGATCGCCGACGTGTTCGTGATCAACAAGGCCGACCGCGACGGGGTCGCCGAGACCACGCGCGACCTGATGCAGATGCTCGATCTTTCCGACCTCCCACACGACGCATGGCGACCGCCGATTGTGCCCACCGTTGGGTCAACCGGTGAGGGCGTGCCCGAGTTGTGGGATGCCGTGCAGGAGCACCGGTCCTATGCCGAAGCGAGCGGGTTGCTGCTCGAGCGGCGCACGTTCCGCTTGCGTGAGGAGCTCCGCGAGATCATCGCCCAACGGCTCGGCCGCCGAGCTCGCGAGATCTGCTCGGGTGATCGCTGGGACGAGTTGACCGACGGCGTCGTCGCCCGCGATGTCGACCCGTGGACGGCAGCCGACGAGATGTTGGCGCCCGTCGACGCCTAATTGCCCGTCGCCGAAACCCCCTTCGGTGTAGCTACTCGCCCGGAGCCGGTTGCCAGAGCTCGAAGCGACGCCCGTCGCAGTCGACCGCCCAGCCGAAGTCGCCGTTGTCGGCGTGCTCGACGTCGTCGTCGACCTCGATGCCAGCGGCGCGCAGTTGGGCGAGCATCTCGACGAGGTCGTCGACGCGGTAGTTCACCATGAACTCCTGCCCGCTCGTGCCGAAGTAGTCGGTATCGGTGACGAACGGCGCCCACACGGTCGACTCGCCGCCACTCCAACGCAGCGCGGCGCATGGATAGTCCGGTTCGGGCTCGATGCCCAGATGTGTGCGATACCACTCGATGGTGGCCGCCTGATCGCCAGAGCGGAAGAACACTCCGCCGATGCCGGTGACTCGTGCCATGTCGACAGTGTGGCCGGCGCGGCGCTACGACGATGGCGCGTCGCGCAATGACCACGACGAGCGGGCCAGCCAGACCCCGCTGGTGACGAGCGCCACCATCAACGCACCGCACAGCAGGTACGCGGCCGTTCGTCCAGAGGAGTCATAGGTTGCGCCGATCACGATGGCGGTCACGCCGGCCGCCATCGCCTGCGCGGCGCCGAGCACACCCTGTGCGCCCGCCTGGCGCTCCTTCGGCACCGTCATCCCCACTGCGACGCCGGCCGACGAGATGGTGAATCCATCCGTCACCGCATGGACCATCGCCAAGGCAAAGATCCATCCCCCGGTGGGCAGGATCCCGTACATCGAGATGTAGAAGGCGCCTGCCAACAAGCCGATCGTGGCCACGCGGAAGGGCCCGTACATCTGACTCAACTTGCCGCCGAGCGGGCCGAACAGAACGAGCGGAACGGCGAACAAGGTGATGCCCAAGTTGGCCATCCAGTCGGCGGTGCCGAGATCGTCGTGCACCACCGCCCACAGCGCGTCGAACCCACCGATCATCACGTACACCGCCGCCCCGAGAAGAACTGCGCCGGCGAACGGCTTGATGCGCAGCAGGTCGAGCGCCAGCCGGGCGGGCGTGTCGGTGGTGACCTCCTCCTCGACGGAGAAGCGGGCCACCACTGTCATCAGGATCGCCGTCGCACCGGCGACGACGAAGAACGGCGCCGGAATGCCGAATGGCCCGACGAGCACCGCCGAGATCGCTGGGCCCATGGCAAAGCCGAACACCTCGGCCGAGAGCAGGCGACCGAGGTTGCGGCCGAGGTTCGCCGGGTCGGCCAGGATCACCATTCGCCGCACCGCGGGGACCGCTGCACCGATCCCTACGCCGGAGATGCAGCGGCCGATGAGGATCGGTGTGAGCGAGGTGCCGATGGCCATTAACAACAGGCCGGCGACCCCGATCGCCGTGCCGGCGAGCGCAACCGTTCGGGCATGACCGCGGTCGGCCCACGGAGCGATGAACAACTGAGCGATGAACGCCGTGATGAACCCGAGGCCGATGACCACGCCGATCGCCGTCTCGCTGATCCCGTACTCGTCGCGGTAGTCGTCGACGATGGTGAACAGCACGCCGTAACCGGCGGCGAGACACATCAGCAGCGCGCCGAAGCCGGCTAACGCCAGCCCCGACATGCCGGGCGCGGCGCGCTCGTCGACGGTGTCGGTGGTGGCCATCGGCGCCACGCTACCGATCGCCCGTCGTCGGTCGATCAGCGGATTGTGTGACGTCGATTGCGGTGTCGACTGGGAGATCGACTGGGAGATCGACTGCGAGATCGACTGGGAGATCGACTGGGAGATCGAAGGGTCAGCCGGTGGCGACCAAACCGGTTTCGTACACGCTGGTCAGCGCCGGGTGTGTCGGGAGGGCGCGCACCGACACACCCCACGGTCCCGACCCATCGGGCACGAACTCGCCGCGGTATGCGCCGTCGTCGCCGCGGGCCAGTTCGACGACGTCGATCGCCCGCTCGTCGAACGTTCCATCGGCGACGAGCGGGCCATGCACGGCCTGCACGACCAGGTCGTCGGAGTCAAGGGCGCCGTGGTCGACCGTGGCCACGATCGGTCGCGCCGAGCCAGCGCTGCCGTCGCTGACCGCTGACTCGTCGACCGACACGCGGACCACTACCGAGTCCCAGCCGCTGGAGATCCGCGCCTTCCATGCGGCGAGATCGATCGACGCCGCGCCATCGTCTGCCGTGCGCACTCGTGCCGACGAGGCCGCTGGCTCGTACAGGGCGGTGACGTAGTCGCGCACCATTCGGCTGGCGGTGACCCGCCACCCGAGGGTCGCCCAGTTGGTGGTGACCCGGTCGATCCACCCCGTGGGCAGATCGTCGTCGCGCTCGTAGAACAACGGCCGAATCTGGTTCTCGATGACCTCGAACGCCGCAGAGCTCTCACGATGATCACGGCGGCCGATGTCGCCGTCGTCGTCGAAGGTGGCGATATCCCAGCCGTTGTCGCCGTTCGACATCTCGTCCCACCATCCGTCGCGAATCGAGCAGTTGAGCACACCGTTCAGCGCCGCCTTCATCCCGCTCGTACCGCACGCCTCCATCGGGCGGCGGGGCGTGTTCAGCCACACGTCGCAACCGTGGTACATCGTCCGGGCGATGCCGATGTCGTAGTCGGGAACGAACACGAACCGGTGACGAACGTCGGCTTCGCTGGCCAGCCGATCGATTTCCTGGATCATCGACTTGCCCGGGTGGTCGGCAGGATGGGCCTTGCCCGCGAACACGAACTGCACTGGCCGGTCTGCGTCGAGCAGCAGCTCCCGGAGTCGGTCCATCTGCTGTAGCAACAACGTCGAGCGCTTGTACGTGGCGAAGCGACGGGCGAAGCCGATCGTCAGCACCTCGGGGTCGAGGAGGTCGTGGCCCATCCGCTCGCGGACGAACGCCACCAGCTCGGCTCGACCGGCGCGGCGTACGTCCCACACTTCACGGCGGTCCAGGTGGCGGACGCGTTCCCACTCGTCCGGCCCGGCGAGATGCCAGTCGTCGCCGATCATCTGAGTGAGCAGCTCGTCGACCCGATCGCTCACCCAGCTACGGGCATGCACGCCGTTGGTGACGTGGCCAATCGGTGTTTCGCTGGCCGGCAAGGCCGGCCACAGCGGTCCGAACATCTCCCGCGACACCTCGCCGTGGAGCTTGGCCACGCCGTTGGCCCGCGCCGCTACGCGCAATCCCATCACGGCCATGTTGAAGTTGCCGTCGCCCTCGTCGTCGCGCACGCCAAGCCGATACAACGTGTCGAAGTCGACGCCACACTCTTCGGCGAACTGTTCGAAGTAGCGGGCAAACAGATCGCGCGGAAAGCGATCGATGCCAGCAGGAACTGGGGTGTGTGTGGTGAACACGCCGCCCGCCCGCGTCGCTTCAAGCGCGGCGTCGAACGCCAGGCCGCGGCCGATCCACTCGCGTATGCGCTCGAGCCCCAAGAACCCCGCATGGCCCTCGTTGGTGTGGAACACCTGCGGGTGGATGTCGAGGGCGCGCAGTGCACGCACCCCACCGATCCCCAACACGATCTCTTGGCGCAGCCGGTGCTCCTCATCGCCGCCGTAGAGGCGGTTGGTGACGGCGACCGCCTCTGGCGGATTTCCTGCCACGTTGGTGTCGAGTAGATACAACGCGATCCGTCCGACGTCGGCCTGCCACACGCGCACCCTGGCAGCGACGTCCGCGAGGTCGACCTGCACCTCAACGCCGGTCGGCCGTAGCCCGATCGCCCGTGGGTCGAGACGATCGTTGCGTTCTCCTTGCCATCCATTGGCATCGAGCACCTGGTGGAAGTAGCCCTCGCCGTAGAGCAGCCCGACTCCGATCAACGGGATTCCGAGATCGGACGATGCCTTCAGGTGGTCGCCTGCAAGCACGCCGAGCCCGCCTGAGTATTGGGGGACCGCCTCGGTGATACCGAACTCGGGGGAGAAGTAGGCCACCGACTCGAGCTCGCTCGGCGACTCGTCTCGTCGGTCATCGAACCACGCAGGGGCCTGCTCGGCGGTGTCGAGCCTGGCGCGGGCGGCAGCGACCTCACCGACGAATTCGGCGTCGGCCGCGAGCTGTTCCCAGCAGCCCGGCGATGTACGCCGGACGAGATCGGCGGGGTGCTGGCCCGTAGAACGCCACGTCGCACCGTCGATCGTGCCATCGAGTCGATCGAACAGCGCGGCCAGTCGGCGGTCCCACACCCAATGAAGGTTCGTGGCCAACCCGGCGAGCGCCGCGAGCGGTTCGGGAATCCGGCTATGGACGGTGAAGGTGTGGACCGGCTGCACCGCGCCGAAGCTACCGAGTGTCGCCGGCGCCCGCTCGCTGGCGGACACATGTCAACCGATGTCGCCGGTTACCTGGTGATACAGCGCCGACGTGGTGGCCGCTACATCAGGCCACGCGTGGCGTCGGGCGATCAGCCGCGCCGCTGCGGCGCGTAGTGATGTGGCCAGTGTGGGCGACTCGAGTACCGCGGCGATCTGCCGGGCCAGGTCGTCGGGGTTCCCCGGCTCGAACGAGATTCCGGCGTCGGTGCCATCGACCAATTCCGCCAGCCCTCCGGTGTGAGCGACGATCAACGGTGCCCCGGCGGCCAAGGCCTCGAGGGCCACGATGCCGAACGGCTCGTACAGCGACGGGACCACCACGCATGCGGCGCGGTGGACAAGCGAATGCAGGCGGCGGTCGTCGAGATAGCCGGGCAGCTCGATGATGTTGCTCACACCGTCGACGTCGATTTGGGTCTGCAACTCGGCGAGGTAGCGGCCGCGGCCGGCGATGACGGCGTGGAGATCGGGGTGCGTGCTGCGAAGTTGGCGCATCGCCCGCACGAGCACCTGGAACCCCTTCTGGTACTGCACCGAACCCCACGACATCACGAGCGGATCACGCTCGGCGGACGGCGGTGTCGACGCACGCCGGTCGTCGGGCGCCCACAGCGCAGCGTCGATGCCATAGGGGATCGTGCTGATCCGGTCGGGCGACAACTCGAACGCGGACATCAGTTGATCGACCATCAGCTGTGTCGATGCGATGACGTGGTCGGCCTCGAACGCCAGCCACCACTCGATCGAGTCGACATCGGTGGCGGTGCCGCGCGGGAGACGGCCACCGTGTCGCATCCGCTCGATGCCGTGCAGCGAGAGGAGGAATGGCACACCCGCCTGGCGGGCGATGGTGTCGGCGGCCCAGCCGACTCGCCAGTCGTGGGCGTGCACGATGTCGGGGTGCCATCTGGCGCCGTCGTCGGTGGTGACGTTGGTTGCGGCGCGCACGAGCGCATGGTTTCCCGCCGCGGTCCGGGCAACGACATCGGTTGTCGACAGGTAGGGCAGGTCGACGACCGCTCGAACGACCCGCTCGCCGTCCGCCAGCGGACGCGTACGTGCCGAGCCGACTGTGAGCACGACTGCGTCGTGGCCGGCAGCGTTCAGCGCACCCGCCAGCCCGGCGACATGTGCAGCCACACCCCCCGATGATCGGGGCGGGTAGTCCCACGACAACAGCAGCACCCGCACGCGCCGGACTGTAGTGCCGCGTCGCCTCGCGACCTCGGAACGCCACGCTGACGCGGTGGCTACCCTGACGGCGTGTCCTCGAGTGATGCGCGCATCGGTGAGCTCGACCTGCATCTGTTTGCTGAGGGCACGCACCGTCGGTTGTGGGAACTGCTCGGCCCGCGGTTACTCATCGAATCCGACATGGGTGAGCCGGCGCCGAACGGTGGCGAGGTCGATGGTGTGCGGTTCACGGTGTGGGCTCCCGACGCCGCCGCCGTTTCGGTCGTCGGGGACTGGAACGGATGGGCGCCGGCCGAGATGCGTCCCGTCGAGGCCAACGGGCCCACCGGACTGTGGTCGGTGATCGCCCGCGACGCCCGTCCCGGTCAGTGCTACAAGTACGAGATCGTCACGCGCGAGGGCCGTACCCTGCGCAAGGCGGATCCACTCGCGCGGCAGACTGAGCCACCACCGAGCGACGCCAGCGTGGTGCCTGCTCCGCCGTGTCATCGGTGGGGTGATGCCGCATGGATGGCCCGCCGTGGCGCGACGCGCGATGGCGCCGCGCCACTGCGCATCTACGAAGTGCATCTTGGCTCGTGGCGGCGCGACGCCCGTACGTGGGACGAACTGGCGGCGGGCGTCGGCGAACACGTTGCTGGCCTCGGTTTCACCCACGTCGAGCTGTTGCCGGTCGCCGAGCATCCGTTCGGAGGGTCGTGGGGGTACCAGGTCACCGGCTACTACGCACCCACGGCGCGCTTCGGCGATCCCGACGGCTTCCGTCGATTTGTCGATGCGATGCACCAGCGCAACATCGGCGTGATCGTCGACTGGGTGCCAGCCCACTTCCCGCGCGACGACTGGAGCCTCGGCCGATTCGACGGCACGGCGGTGTACGAGCATCCCGATCCGCGCCTTGGCGAGCACCCCGATTGGGGCACGTATGTGTTCAACTACGGGCGGCGCGAGGTGCGCAACTTCCTCGTGGCCAACGCGTTGTATTGGCTTGACGAGTTCCACGTTGACGGTCTGCGTGTCGACGCGGTGGCGTCGATGCTCTATCTCGACTACTCGCGAGAGCCCGGTGAGTGGGTGCCCAATGTGGACGGAGGCAACGAGAACCTCGACGCGATCGCGCTGCTACGAGAGACGACGTCGGTCGTCGCGGAGGAGTTCCCCGACGCGCTGACGATCGCCGAGGAATCGACCGCGTTCCCCGGCGTGACAGCCCCGGTGCGCGACGGCGGGCTCGGTTTCACCCACAAGTGGAATCTCGGATGGATGCACGACTCGCTCGAGTACATGGCCCTCGATCCGGTGCATCGCAAGTTCCACCACAACAAGCTGACCTTCGCCTTGCTGTACGCCTACGACGAACGGTTCGTGTTGCCGTTGAGTCACGACGAAGTGGTGCATGGCAAGGGCAGCTTGCTGACCAAGATCGGCGGGGATGATTGGCAGCGCTTCGCCGGGTTGCGGGCGCTGCTCGCATGGCAGTGGGCGATGCCGGGTGCGCCGTTGGTGTTCATGGGGACCGAGATGGCGCCGTGGCAGGAGTGGAACGCGTCGGCGGAGCTCCCATGGCACCTGCTCGACCATGCCCCGCACCGAGGCGTGCGCGATCTGCTCGCGGTGCTCAACCGGGTGAGTGACGCGTGGCCGGCGCTGTGGCGCCGCGACGACGATCCAGGTGGCTTTCAGTGGCTCGACGCCGATGATGCCGCCGACAGCGTGTACACGTTTGTTCGCTGGGACGAGGGCGGCGTGGGTGCAGTGACCTGTCTTGCCAACTTCACTCCGGTGCCGCGCCCTGGGTATCGCATCGGGCTGCCGTGGGGTGGCGAGTGGGAAACGGTGGTCGATACCGACGCGTCGGCATGGTGGGGGAGCGGATATCGCAGCACGGGGCCCGACGTCGACACGCTCGATCGGCCAGCGACCGCCGTGGTTGCCGAGGCGACGCCGTGGCAGGGCATGGGCTCGTCGGCGGTGCTCGACCTCGGGCCGATGTCGGTGGTGTGGCTCGCCGCTCGCAGCCCGGGCTGACGGCTGTGGCGGAGCTCTTCTGGCGGGGTCTCCGGCGACGCCGACAAGAAATTTCATTGGCGGTGCAACACTTTCGCTCCATCGGTCGCCGTTGTCGGTGATGGAGGAAGTGGGAACCACGGCCGGCCCGGTCGCCGAACAGGTCGAGGTGCTCGAGCGTCTCTACCGCGCGGAGTACACCGGCATGGTTCGTCTCGCGTTCACCCTCGTAGGGAATAGCGCCGAAGCCGAGGATCTCGTGCAAGACAGCTTCGTCGAGGTGGCTCGACGAATCGACGAGATCCGCAAGCCCGGCGCCTACCTACGCACCGCCGTCGTCAGCCGATGCAAGTCGGCGTTGCGGCGGCGCAGGGTGATGGCGATGCATCCACCGGAGCCGCCCGCGGGCCTGGCCAGCGATGCGGGTGAGCTCTGGGATGTGCTCGCCACGTTGCCGGAGGATCAACGCATCGCCGTGGTCCTTCGCTACTACGGGGGCTACAAGGCGTCGGAGATCGCCAAGATCATCGACATGCCCGGTGCAACCGTCCGGTCGCACCTCAAACGAGGTCTCGCCGCACTTCGAAAGGAGCTGGACTCATGACTCGCTTCACCGCACGTGTGGAACGGGATCTTCGCCAGATCGCCGATCGAGCAACTCCATCGTCGACGGCCTGGGAGGCGATCCAACAGCGGATCGCCGAGCAGGACACCAGCGAATCGACCACGGAGGTCATCATGCTCGCGCCCAACGAAAACCACTCCAACGGCCGCACTCGAACCTGGCTCATGGTTGCTGCCGCAATCGCCGTGCTCGCCCTGATCGGCGGACTGATCTTCGCCACAACTGGCGAGGACGACCAGGTCCCCGTCGACGAACCCGAACCGACGGTGCCAGAGGTCGAAATCGAGCCAGAGGCCGATCCATCGGTGCCGCAGGTCGAGGCCGCACCGACCTTTCCGACTGGCGTCTCGCCCGACCGCATCGTGTTCGACGGGACGAGCTTGTGGGTCACCAATCTCACCGACAACACCGTGTCGAAGATCAACCCTGACGACGGCACCCGCATCGACTACGACGCCCCCGAACGGCCGCAAGATGTGGCGTTCGACGGAACCAGCATCTGGATCGCTGGCCTGTCGGTGTCGAAGATGAACCCCGACGACGGCACCCGCATCGACTACGAAGCCGTCGGCCCGTACGGGTTGGCGTTCGACGGAACCAGTATCTGGTTCACCACCGACGACGGGGTGTCGAAGATGAACCCCGACGACGGCACCCGCGTCGACTACGAAGCCGGGGATTCCGGCGACTTGCAGAGTGACGTCGTGTTCGACGGGACCAGCATCTGGGTCATCAACGCCGAGGACGACACCGTCTCGAAGTTCAACCCCGACGACGGCACCCGCGTCGACTACCCCACCGGCAACCAGCCATACGGGTTGACGTTCGACGGGACGAGCATCTGGGTCACCAATCGGGTCGGCGGCACCGTGTCACAGATCAACCCCGACGACGGCACCCGCGTCGACTACCCCACCGGCGTCGGCCCGCGGGGTGTGGCCTTCGACGGAACCAACATCTGGGTCGTCAACGGCATCGACGACACGATCTCCAAGATCATCCCCGAGTGAGCGCAGCGGTATTGCAAGATAGAGATCGTGGGGAATTGGATGGGCATCGGACGGTTGGCGATCTGCGGCGCACTGGTGCTTGCCGCGTGCGGCGGCTCCGGTGACGATGACGGCGCAGCGTCGACAGCTGCGACATCGTCGTCAGTCGCGACATCGTCATCGGTTGCCCAACCCGCGACCACTGCGACCAGTCCGGGAACGGGTCGGCCGATGACCGTCGACTGGATTGACGACGGTCAACGTCAGGGGACCGTCGAGGTGCCACTGGACCGCAGTGACCCCTCAGCCGGCACCACGGACGTCACGATCCGCCGGCGTGCGGCACGCAACCCCGACGAACGGATCGGTGTGCTGTTTGTGAACCCGGGCGGTCCGGGACTCACCGGCTTCCAGTTCATCGATAACGCCTCGAACGTGTTCACCTCCGACATCACGTCCCGGTTCGACATTGTCGCCGTTGCGCCCCGTGGCACGTTCGAGCCCATCGAGGTCGAGTGCCTCAACGGCGACCGGTTCCCCGACTTCATCACCGGCGCCGACTGGTCGCCTGATGAGGAAGGTGAAGCCGAAGCGCTCGCCGACCACATCGGCGCGATCTGGGAGTCGTGCGTCGCCGATGGTGGAGGGCTACTCGAGCACGTGTCCACGATGGACACGGTGCACGACATGGCGCTCGTCGCCGATGCGCTCGGCGAGGATCAGGTGTCGTACTACGGCGTGTCGTATGGGGCTCCGCTCGGCGCGACGTTCGCCACCGTGTACCCGGAGCTGGTGCGCGCCGCGGTGCTCGACGCGGCGTTCCACCCGCAGTTCGACGTGGTCGAGTCGATCCTCGCGCAAGCCCGGTCGTTCGAAGCCCGCCTCGCTGCGCTGTACGAGGAGTGCGACAGCAACGAGAACTGCCCGATCGAAGCGGATGCGCGGGCGGCGTTCGAACGGGTCGCTGCCGTCGCCGATGCGGGTGAGCTACAGACCAACCCCGACCGCCCACCGATCAACGATGAAGCGCTGATCGGTTCACTGTTCTTTCATCCCGACGTGTACCGCGGCGGATCGAATCGAGCGTTGTTGTCGGCGATGGCTGCGGCCGATGGTGGCGACGCTGGGCCGTTGCAGTCACGTTTCGTCGACCTCACGCAGCTCCAGACCGGGGGCCCGGCGCTGATCCCGATCAGATGCATCGACCAGCCAACCCGGGGCGAGAGCCCGCCGCCGGCCGATCTTGCCGAGCTGGTCGCCGCGGAGGCGCCACTGTTGACCGCGTTGTTCCCGCTGTGGTCGGAACGGGTCAACGAGTGTGACTACTGGCCCGTCGATCCGGAGCCTGCGCCGAATCCGTTCTCGGCCGAGTCGGCGGGGCCGATCATGGTGCTGACCTCGATCGACGATGTGATCACGCCGGTGGGTAGTGCCGAGCAGCTCAGCGGTGAGCTCGTCGATAGCGCCCTGGTGTACGTCGAGAGCGACATCCACGGTGCGTACAACTCGTCGCCGGGGCCCGCCCACCGGTGTGCCACCGGCTACGTCGACGTGTTCTTGACCACGCTCGAGCGGCCCGCCGACGGGGTGACCTGCGCTGCGGACTGACACGTTGGTCGGCATCTCGACCTTGGCAGCACCGCACCGCGTGCTTTGGTGCGTGGCGTGATCGTGGTTACGACTCGACGAGCTGCTTGAGCCGGGTGAGGTTGCGCCGCCAAATGGGCCCGAGTACGAACCGACCCCCGATACGTTCGCCGAGGCGACCAGCGAAGTACCACGGGAAGTCGAGTTGCTCCGACCACGAGAAACGGCTGCGGGTGCCGCCGTCGAGCGGCTCGATCGTGAACACCCCGGTGCCGGTAACGATGCCCGAGTGGACCACACCCATTCGCCCGGTGCTCTGATCGTCGTCGACCGGTGCCCACTCGGTGACTTCCATTCGGTCGCGCAGGCGGATCGGACCGACGCGCGTGTCGGCGACGAAGGTGGTGCCGACACCACGGGTCTGCTCCGATTCGAAGTGGATGGCGGCAGCATCGGCCATCCAGTCGGCGTGCGACTCGATCGGCTCGACCACTTCCCACACCTTGGTGGGCGGCGCGTCGATGTCGATCGCCACCGTGACATCAGCTTGCGTCACTGGAACTCCCCCAGTGAATACGAGGGAGCGAGCGCCAGCGAGCGAGCGGTGGTACGCGGCCTGGGTGGCCGGGGAACGCCGTGACGGCTCATGCGAGTGCTGCCACGGTGCGCAACACCGCAGCCGCTTCTTCTGGCGGAATGATGTTGATCATCACGCCGGTGCCCCGCTCGAACCCGGCTTGTGAGGTGAGCTGCGGCCACACGTGCGCGTGCCAGTGGTACTGGCCAGTGTGTTGATGCGGTGCGGTGTGCAGGCCGAGGTTGAACGACACATCGCCGAGCGCGCCTTCGAGGAGACCAAGCGCATCACGTAGCGCAATGCCGAGGGTCCGCAGGCTCTGCTCGGACGCGTTTTGCATGTGCGCCTCGTGTTCGCGCGGAACGATCAGCATCTCGTAGGGCACACCGCTCCAGTACGGGCAGATCACCGCGACGTCGTCGTTGGCGAACACGACCCGCTGGTCGGCGGCGAGCTCAGCCTCCACCGTGGTGCACAGCAAGCAGCCGCCGGCGAAGCGGGCGAAGGCGCGTTCCTCGTCGAGAATCTCGCCGGGCACGAACGGCAGGCCGAGCAGCTGGCCGTGGGGATGGGCCAACGATGCGCCTGCCTCGCGTCCGTGGTTCACGATGAACTGCGTGTAGCGCACCTGCGGCAACAGGGCGTGCTGGCGGAAGCGCCGCTGCAGGGTGAACATGAACTCCGCAGCGTGATCGTCGTCGAGGTGATGTAGTCGGCCGTGGTGGTCGGGCGAGAACACGAACACCTCGTGGATGCCGCTCGCCTCCGCCATCACAAACACTGGGCCGAGGTTGTGCACGGCAAACCCGTCGTCGCCGTCGAACGCGGGGTACTTGTTCGGAATGACGCGCATCGACCAGCTGCCATCGGCTTCGATCGTTTCCAGTGCAGGAGGGGTCTCCTCCTCGTTGCCGGGACAGAACGGGCACGGCAGGTCGCTGTCGGTCAACGATTGGTCGCGAGGCGCAAAGTCCGACGGCCGCTCCGACCGCTCAGGCACGATCGTCACCCATCGCCCGTTCAGTGGGTTGAGACGCATCTGGCTCATCACGGATCAGGATACGGGCGGTGTTGCCCCCGGCGGTGACACCTGCTCGATGTTGTCGGTGTGGTCGAACGTCGCGTCGGTGGAGTCGGTCGCCTCGGTCGGGTCGGTGGAGCGCTCAGCGACGAGCTGTTGATGGTGTCGCCGGTCGAGGCGGTCGGTGTTCCATCGGTGCATCCCCCACCCGATGAGCGCACCAACGCCGAACGCGAGCAGACCGCCGACTCCGTCAATCCAGAAGTGGTTGGCGGTGACAACGATGCAAAACAACGTCGCCGCGGGATACAGCAAGAGCAGTCCCTTTGCCCACCGGCGGCGCAACAGCGGCCACACCGCGATGGCGCACCATGTCGCCCACCCGATGTGCATGCTGGGCATCGCTGCGTACTGGTTGGAGATCGCCGCCACCGTGTCGGAGTCGAACGACCACGGACCGCCGTACTCGGCGAGCGTGTCGACATAACCGAACCCGTCGACCGGGCGGATGTTGCTCGGCACACATGCGCCTCCCCAGCTGCCCTCGACTTGGGCGGGGCAGGGCACGTCGAGCAGCCGGGGCGGCATCAGTGGGAACCAGGCAAAGCCGATGATCGCCAACGCAGTCATCGCAGCGAGCGTGTTGCGCCACTGCGGGAACACGTCTTTGCGTTTCACGAAGAGCAACACGAACACACCGAGGGTGACGATGAAGTGCGCCGTGCCGTAGTACACGTTCCAGAACTGGATGAATCCCCGATATGGCAGGAACCACTCCTGCACGGTCTGCTCGTGGTAGAGCCCAATCCACGACTCGAACCGGATGACCCGTTCGGCGTTCGTAAACGCGGCCGCCGGAATTCCGTTGTCGGCGATGGCATTCGATCCGAACTGGTTCCGGATCCACGAGTACGCCAGGTAAAAGACCAGCACGATCGACGCCTCTTTCCACCAGAACAGTCGGTGTTTACGTTCTGGTGCGGGCGCGTCCTCGATCGCCTGCATCTCAGCCAATCGTAGGCGCGGATTACGGTCCTTCGACATGGGTCGAGTCGAGGGACATGCAGGCGAGCAAGCGGTGGCCGCGATGGGTGCGTTCGGCACCGACGTGATGTTCACGCTCAATGGCGGGCATATCTGGCCGCTGTATGACGCTGCTCGCAATCAGGACATGCGCGTGATCGACACGCGTCATGAGGCCGCAGCGACGTTCGCCGCCGAGGCGTACGCCAAACTCACCCGCCGGCCGGGGTTCGCGGCGCTCACCGCTGGGCCCGGAATCACGAATGGGGTCTCGGCGATCACGTCTGCCAAGTTCAACGGAGCGCCCCTCGTGGTAATGGGCGGCCGCGCGCCGCAGGGCCGCTGGGGTGCCGGCTCGCTTCAGGAGCTCGACCACGTGCCCATCGTCGAATCGATCACCAAGTCGGCGACCACGGTGACCGACCCCGAGTCGGCAGGTGCGGTGGTCCACGACGCCGCGGCGACCGCCCTCACGCCGCACCGCGGGCCGACGTTCGTCGACTTTCCGCTCGACGTGTTCGGGCCGTCGGCGGGTGAGGTTCCCGAGGGCGAAACGCCCGCGGGCACCGACCCTGACGGCGAAGCGCTGGGCCGGTTGGCTGAATTGGTCGCCGGGGCGGAACGTCCGGCGTTCATCGTCGGGTCGGACGTGTACTGGGCGGGCGCCGAAGCCGAACTGCGCGCCGCCGCCGAGGCGCTCGGTGTGCCGTGCTTCTTCAACGGGATGGGCCGCGGCATGTTGCCCGCCGACGATCCGCTCTCGTTTCTTCGCACCCGGGGCGTGCTCAAGGCGCGCGCCGACGTGGTGGTGGTGCTCGGCACGCCGCTCGATTTCCGTCTCGGGTTCGGCGTGTTCGGCGAGGCCACCGTGGCCCATGTGGTCGACGCACCGTCGGGCGCTGCTGAACACGTCGACGTGCTCACCGTTGCTGGCGATATCGGCGTGGTCCTCGGCACACTCGCTGAGTGGGGTGGCGAGCGCGTCGACCATGCGGCGTGGATTGCTGAGTTGCGCGACGCCGAACAGGCGGCGACCGAGCGCGACGGCGCGCTGCTCACCGCGGACAACGATCCGATCAAGCCGGGCCGGATCTACGGCGAGCTGCGCCAGCGCCTCGACCGCGACGGGGTAGTGATCTGTGACGGCGGCGACTTCGCCTCGTATGCCGGCAAGTTCATCGAGGTCTACGAGCCGGGATGCTGGCTCGACACCGGACCGTATGGCTGCCTCGGCAACGGGCTCGGGTACGCGATCGCGGCGCGTGTTGCAC
>JBCBSO010000007.1:0-17610 GCA_039819205.1 Actinomycetota bacterium | reverse complement strand
CCGAGGTGTTGGTCGGGGACGAAGAAGATCTTCTTGTTCTGCTTGCGCGCCCAGCGCACGACCTTGTCGGCGTTCGAGCTCGTACACACGGCGCCGCCGGTGCGGCCGGCGAGCGCCTTGATGCGGCCCGAGGTGTTCATGTAGGCGACGACCAAGAGATCGTCGCCGTAGCGGGCGAGGAGCTGGTCCGCGATCGGTTGCACGAGATGGTCCTTGGCGAGCATCTCCATCGTGCAGCCCGCCTTGGGGTTCGTGATCCACACGGCCTGCTCGGGCCCTGCGAGGAGCGCCACCGACTCGGCCATGAAGTGCACGCCGCAGAACACGATGGTCGACGCCTCGACCTGGGCGGCGACGCGCGACAGCCCGAGTGAGTCGCCGGTGTGGTGTGCGATGTCTTGGATCTCAGGAACCTGGTAGTTGTGGGCGAGGATCACAGCGTCGCGCTCGTCGGCCAACTGACGCACTTGTTCGCGCCAGTCGCTCGGCAACAGCTCGACGCCGGTCGCAGTGCCCCCGTCGGTCGATGTTGCGCTCACGCTCTCAGCGTACGGGATCGCTGCCGCGGAGCGGCCCCCGGATCCGACGTGGCAGGCTGCAACGATGCAGCACACTCACCCGCAACCGCACACGTGTCACGGGTGGGCCTCGTGAACGACGCCGAGCAGGCCGCTGGGCTCGCCACGACCCCCGGCTACCGATATGCCGACGTCGTCGGCGATCAGCTCTTCGTGGCTGGCCAAGTACCGCTGGACGCCGCCGGGGAGTTGGTGGGCGCAAACGACCCGGGCGCGCAGGCGACCGCCTGTCTCGACCACGTACAAACGCTCGTCGGTGTCCATGGATTCACGACCGCTGATCTCCGCCATCTCACGATCTACGTCGTCGGCCCGCACCAGCACCTCCTCGACGCGTGGGGCGCGGTCACTCAGTGGTTCGGCGGTGAGGTGCCGCCGGCCACGCTGCTCGGGGTGAACCTGCTCGGCTACGCCGACCAGCTGGTGGAGATCGACGCCACGATCATCCGGGCAGGCTGACACCAACGGACGATGCGCCGATCGCCCTCGCGGCCTCGACGACATCGGCACCGAACCGCTCGCCCGGAGCAGTCGACAGCCGATCGATCGGCCCGCTCACCGACAATGCACCGATGATGTCGCCAGCGCCGTCGACGATCGGGGCGCTCACCGATGCCACACCGGCTTCGCGTTCACCAACGCTCTCGACCCAACCCTCCGGCCCCAGCTCGCCCACGAGCACTCGGCCGGCCGAGCCGACGTCGAGCGGGAGCAGGGTGCCCTCGGGGAGGATCCAGCGCAACCCATGCGGCGACTCGAGTGAGCGGATGCAACGCCGCCCCGCGCCCTCGCGGACAAACAGTTGCACGCCCTCGCCGGTCCGATCGCGCAGCAGGTCCATCGATGCCGCCGCGCGCTCGGCGAGGGGGAAGCGGGCGGCAGCGGCCCGGCCGAGCGAGTCCAGGTGCGATCCGAGGTCGTAGCGGCCACTCCCGTCACGGCGCAGTAGACCGTGCACCTCGAGTGCGGTCGCCAGTCGGTGCGCCGTCGCGCGCGGGAGCCCTGTCGCGTCGCACAGCCCGGTGAGCGACGACGGCTCGACAGCAACGGCATCGAGTACGGCGACCGCCTTGTCGAGCACACCAACCTCCGATACGCTTTCCATATCGCAAGAAGCATATCTCACATTGTGGGATAGCAGACTCGTCTCCCGGGAGGACCTGTGGGCACCACGCTCGCCGAGAAGATCTGGAACCGTCACGTCGTGCACTCCGCGCCTGGTGAGCCCGATCTCCTGTACATCGACCTGCACCTCGTGCACGAGGTGACCAGCCCGCAGGCCTTCGAAGGCCTGCGGCTCAGCGGTCGCACCGTGCGCCGACCCGACCTCACGGTGGCCACCGAAGACCACAACGTGCCGACCGAACGGATCGACGAGCCAATCGCCGACGAGGTGTCGGCGAAGCAGGTCGACACGTTGCGCGTCAACGTCGAAGAACACGGCATCGAGCACTTCCCGATGGGCCACTCCGGCCAGGGCATCGTGCACGTGATCGGTCCGGAGCAGGGGCGCACGCTTCCCGGCATGACCATCGTGTGCGGCGACTCGCACACGGCCACACACGGTGCGTTCGGGGCGCTCGCCTTTGGCATCGGCACCAGCGAGGTCGAGCACGTGCTGGCGACACAAACGCTGCCCCAACAGCGGCCGAAGTGGATGTCGGTGACCGTCGACGGCGAGCTCCGCCCCGGGGTCACCGCCAAGGACGTGATCCTGGCGATCCTCGGCGAAATCGGCACCACCGGCGGCATCGGCCACGTCATCGAGTACCGCGGCTCGGCGATCGAGTCATTGTCGATGGAGGGCCGGATGACGGTGTGCAACATGTCGATCGAAGCCGGCGCCAAGGCGGGGCTCATCGCTCCCGATGACACCACATTCGAGTATCTACGCGGCCGAGCGAACGCCCCAACCGGCGAGCACTGGGACGCAGCGGTCGCTGAGTGGCGCACGTTGACCACCGATGACGACGCCGAATTCGACAAGGGGATCGTGATCGATGCGGCATCGATCACGCATCACGTCACCTGGGGGACCAACCCTGGCCAGGTGCTACCGATCCACCACGACGTTCCCGATCCAGCGTCGTTCGACGGTGCAGCCACACAAGACGCAGCGCGGCGGGCGCTCGAGTACATGGAGCTCGAACCGGGCACGCCGTTGCGCAACGTGGCGATCGACACGGTGTTCATCGGTTCGTGTACCAACAGCCGCATCGAGGACCTGCGGGCGGCGGCCGAGGTGCTGCGCGGCCGCACGGTGGCGGTCCCGCGAGTGATGGTCGTACCTGGCAGCCACGCAGTGAAGGCCCAGGCGGTCGAGGAGGGACTGCACGAGGTGTTCACCGCAGCGGGCGCCGATTGGCGCGAGCCAGGCTGCTCGATGTGCTTGGCGATGAACCCGGACAAACTCGAGCCCGGTGAGCGAGCGGCGAGCACGTCGAACCGCAACTTCGAAGGCCGTCAAGGTCGAGGTGGCCGAACGCACCTCGTGTCGCCCGCGGTGGCAGCCGCTACCGCGGTGACCGGCACGCTGGCGACACCCGACGATCTGCCCGATCATGCGAACACCACCGAAGGAGCCACGTCATGAAAGAGGTTCGCGTCATCACCGGAACCGGCGTGCCGCTGCGTCGCTCTGACGTCGACACCGATCAGATCATCCCCGCCCACTGGCTCAAGCGCGTCGAGCGAACCGGCTTCGAGAAGGGCCTGTTCTCCACATGGCGCGACGATCGCGACTTCGTGCTCAATCAGCCGCAGTACGCAGGGGCCAACATTCTCGTTGCGGGCCCGGCGTTCGGTGTCGGCTCATCGCGTGAGCACGCGGTGTGGGCGATCATGCAATACGGCTTCGATGCCGTCATCGCCCCCAGCTTCTCGGACATCTTCTTCAACAACTGCACCAAGAACGGGCTCGTTCCGGTGCGTCTCGACGAGTTCGCTGTCGAGCTGATCTGGGATGCGATCGAGCGTGAGCCGCAGGCGGAGATGCTGATCGATCTCGAGCGCTTGGTGGTCGAGGTGCCCGACGCCACCGTCGACGCGTCGTTCGAGCTCGACCAGTCGATTCAGCACCGTTTCCTCAACGGGCTCGACGACATCGGCCTGACGATGCGCCACGAGGAGCACATCGACCGCTTCGAGCAATCGCGACCGGCCTGGATGTAGAACGCGCTACTTCGTGCGTCGATAGATGCACTGCCCGCCACCGCTGGCGTGCAGCCGACCCGACGGCGACCACACGCGCGCGGTCCACCCGAACAGACCACCAGTCGACACCGGCGCGGCGCCGTCGGCCAGCAGCCACGGCTCATCGCGGGTCGGCCGGTGGAACGCGACGTTGACGTCGAGCGTCGGCCCGATGAACGGCGGGCGGCGCCACACATGCGGCCGATTGGCCGAGGGCCATCCCGGAAGGTCGACGAGGATCAGCGCCCGGATTGCGTCGACCCAGGGGTCGCCGAACGTGGCCGCCGGGAGGAAGCGCAACCACTCCTGCCACACCGCGGGGCGCGGGCCCTCAGGCGGCCACGGCTGTTCGAAAGCGATCGGCTTGGCATCGAAGTTCTCCCAGAACGCGTAGGGCGGCGAATCGTCGGGGTCGACGAGTTCGGAGATGCTCGGGAGCTGGTCGGGCGTCGGCAGATCAGGGGCGACCGCTTCGTCGTGTTCGAGTCCGTCACCCGAGCGTGCACTCCACACCATGGCGTCGACGATCGGCGTGCCGTCTTGGCTGATCTCCACGCGGTGCGACTGGGCCGACCGGCCGGCGCGTCGCGGCGTGATCCGGATGTCGATCGGTTCGAACCGGGCGACACCGAGATAGTGGGCCGAACACGAGGCGGGCAACAGCCCGTCGTCGACGGTTGCGCCAGCGGCACGCAGGGCAAACGATGCGATGTAGCCGCCCATCGGACCCCAGATCTCCCAGTCGCGTGACGGAGTGGCGCGATACAACCCCTCGTCAATCTGCTCGATCGCGGTGTCGGCGGCGAGATCCCCCATGCTCAGGCACGAACGATGCGCACCGGCACGTCGAGGTACCCGTGGATGAACGACGAGAAGGTGCGCGTCGGCTCGGCCCGGAGCTCCACGCGCATGTCACGCCGCACGATCTCCTCCCACAGCACCCTGACCTGCATCTCGGCGAGACGGGCACCCATGCAGTAGTGGATCCCGTGACCGAACGACAGATGGCGATTGGCGTTGGGCCGTCGCAGGTCGAACGAGTCGGCATCGTCGAACACCGCGTCGTCACGATTGGCCGACAGGTACCACAGCAACACCTGGTCGTGCTGTTTGATCTTGCGACCGCGGAACTCGCAGTCGGCGGTCGCCGTGCGTCGCATGTAGTTCAGCGGCGTCTGCCAGCGGATGATCTCGTGAGCCAGGTTGTCGACCAACGACGGGTCAGCGCGCAGTGCTGCGAACTGCTCGGGAAACTCGTTGAACGCGTAGACGCTGCCCGACATCGTGTTGCGCGTGGTGTCGTTGCCCCCGATGATCAACAGCATCAGGTTGCCCACCTGTTGCAGCGGCGTCATGTCGCGTGTCGCCTCGCCGTGGGCCAACATCGACACCAGGTCGTCGCCCGGTTCTGCGCGCCGCTGCGCCCACAGTGCGTCGAAGTACTCCAGCATCTCAGCGAACTCGGCGCGCCGCTGCGCGGTCGACTCGATCAGGCCGCCCGGCTCGGGGATCGTGGTCGCGACGTCCGACCAGCGCATCAACTTGTGACGATCGTCGAGTGGGATGCCGAACAAGGTGGCCAGCATCATCGCCGTGAGCTCGACCGACACTCGCTCGACCCAGTTGAACGTCTCACCAACCGGAAGCGCGTCGAGCACGTCGCCGACGCGCTGGCGGATCAGCGGTTCGTAGACCTTGTTGGCCGCCGGCGTAGTCGAGCGGCGGACGGTGATCCGCTGCTGCTCATGCTCGGGCGGATCCATCGCGATGAACGAGCCCACCTGATCGATCGCCGATGGCAGCGGCGCGCCGATCGGTGGTCCGAGGACGATGCTCGGCTCGGACGAGAACGTCCGCCAGTCGGCCTCGGCCTCCCGAATGGCGTCCCACGTGGTGATCGACCAGTAGCGGCCGGCCGACGCCAATTCGTTGAAATGCACCGGATCCTCGTGCCGCAGCCGGGCGAAATGGTCGTGCCATCGATCCTCGCGAAACAGG
This sequence comes from Actinomycetota bacterium, assembly GCA_039819205.1. Taxonomy (GTDB): domain Bacteria; phylum Actinomycetota; class Acidimicrobiia; order Acidimicrobiales; family Ilumatobacteraceae; genus JABSQH01. The sequence continues at coordinate 11,842 of JBCBSO010000007.1, read as the reverse complement.
TGCGGGTTGTACGGATTGATGTCGGCCAGATCGAGGTCGTGAGCGTCGGGCACATCGCCCGCAAATCGCGCCTGCTCGACTTCTGGACTGCGCGCCGGCTTGCCAGCGAGCCAGGCCGCGCGTTCTGCCTCGACATCGACTCCCTCGACGTCGACTCCCTGCGTGACCTCCCCGGTGGTCATCTCCCCATGGCTAGCGAACTCACCCACCCAACACAAGAGTCGGAGCTCGGCCATGATGTGTCCGGGAGAGATGATGGTCGACGTCGGGATCAGCGTGCCGTGGGACCTGTGGGGTCTCGATACAACATCGCAGCGGGCGCGGCTGGCGGCAATCGCCGACGCCGGCATCGACCATCTGTTCACCGCCGACCACGTCAGCTTCATCGACGGATCGGGTATGGATGGGCCAGTCGTATTGGCAGCATTGAGCGGCATCGAGCCGCGGCTCGACCTCCATCTCGGCGTATGGCTCCTCGCCCTCCGACACCCGATGGTCGCCGCCCGTCAGATCGCCTCGTTGGCCGAGGCCGCACCCGGCCGCCTGACGGTCGGGGTCGGCGTCGGCGGAGAAGATCGTCACGAGTTCGAGGTGTGCGGTGTCGACCCGACCACTCGCGGGCGGCGCACCGACGCGGCCCTCATCGCGGTGCGGGCGCTGCTCGACGGCGACACGGTCGACGGCGACGGCGAGTTCTTCGATTTCCAGGCGGGCACGATCCGCCCGATCCCGTCGCGGCGCGTGCCATTTGTGGTGGGCGGCCGCAGCGATGCGGCCGTCGATCGCGCCGGGCAACTCGGCGACGGGTGGCTCGGCGCCTGGTGCTCGGCCCGCCGGTTTCGAGTAGCAACCGCCAGGGCCGAGCGGCATCGCCGCGCGCCTGAGGGCGGCTGGCGTCACGGCATGCAGCTGTGGGTCGGTGTTGGCACGTCTGCAGCAGACGCTCGCAGCCATGTGGCCACGAAAATGGAGTCGTTCTACGGCGTGCCATTCGAACGGTTCGAGAAGTACACGCCGATGGGTACCGCCGAGCAGATTGCGGAGTTTCTCCAGCCCTACGTCGACGCCGGCGCGACGACGCTCAACCTCACGCCGTGCGGCGCCGGCCGCGAGTCGGAACTCGAGACGATCGCCGCCGTGCGCGCGCTGCTCAGCGGTAGGTGAGGATCACCCAACAACGACAGGAGTACAGCGACCAGCGCCGCCCTCCCAGAACAACTCGAAACCGCCGCTGTCGAAGGGGCGTAGCTCGTCGCCAGCGAAGGTGTACTCCCACACCTCGGCCACGCGGTTGGGCTGCATGGTCCTCTCCGGCAACGCGAAGATCTGGTTGGGGTTCCCGTTCGCATCACGGAACTCGAACGTTGTCGATCCTTCGTCCTGGCGAAATGCCATGCCGGCGTTGTACCGAAGCTTCGCCAGACACGGGGCGTCGGCGGGGAGGGCGTAGGCCGTCACCCGTAGCACCATGTCGGTGCCGGCGGTGTAGTCGGGCGGCAACGTCAGGCCGAACGCGATACTGGGCGCAAGCACACCCCAGTCGTTGGGGTCGCCGAAGTCCGTTTGCAGGGCGCTCTCCTCGGCCCTGCCGAACACGTTGAGCTGGATGTGCTTGGTCAGTTCGACGTCGGCTATGGTCGCCGCTGACGCCTGCGCGGCCTCGAGCGTTGCCAGTCGGTCGGCGATCTCGGTGAGGCTGGCCTTGGTGAAGTAGCCGACCACATCGCCGAGCACCGACACCGTGCCGTTCTGGTTGTAGATCTTGACCGCGCCGCCCGGCGACAACGCCACATCGACCTTGTTAGGAAAGGGCGCCTGCCCGGCCGAGAAGTTCAGGTTCGACACCAACGGCACCTCGGTGAGATTGGCGGGGAACAACCGCAGGTTCGACTGCGCCGTCGGGTTGACGACGGTGACGTTCATCGCCACCGCCACTGCGTCGGCCGGAATCGCCAACGCGCCCACGCACTCTCCGACACCGCCGGTGATCTGCTGGGTGTACACCTCGCGCGCCCCGAGCGGCGTCGGCCGTGGGCCGACCTGATCCGCGCCGGGCCGGAGGTCGAAGGCCCGGCACCCTGGTGTCGGAACATACGTGGCATCCGAGTCACCGGGCGCCGCATCGGCCGACCATGCCGACGTGACGACCAACGTGGCCACCACCGCCAGCGCCGCAGCAGTCACCGCCCAGACAACCGAACGCACCTGCGCCTCCAGCACTTTTCCCATGCCGACACGTTGACACGAAGCGGCTGGCGATGCGAGCGCTCAGGTCGGACAGTCGCGGCGGGTGATGCCGGCAAAGCCGGCCGCGGCGAGCACCACGGCGATGAGTGACAACACCACCAGCGGTGTCACCGATGCCGACTCGGCGGGAGCCAACGCGACGTGCTCGAACGGCGACAGGTTCGACACCCAGTTGGGCAGATTGAGCACCGGGCCGAACATGCCAACGATGAGGACGCCCGCCACGACGGCCCAGGTGGCCACCGCCGCGCGTGGCGCCCAGCTGGTGAGCACCAGCCCCACGCCGACCACGATCGCCAACGCAGGGAGATACGCCAGCGCGGCGCCAAAGAGGCCGGCGACCTGGTCGAGGTCGCCCGTGGCGATCACCACCCCGATCGCCACCCAAAGCGCTGCGGCAACGATGACCACCACCGATCCGACGGCCGAGATCGTGGCGTGCGAGCCGAGCCACGACCGCCGCGTCACCGGTAACGCCAACAGCGGTTCGGCGCGGCCGGAGGTCTCCTCGCCGCGGGCGCGCAACACCGCCTGCGCGGTGAAGCCACATGCGATCAGCGCCAGGACCCGGATCGACTGCGCGAGATACGAGTCGGTCAACGAGGCCCCGTCCGTGCTCGCGGCCATGAAGTCGGCCATCGACTCGTTGTCGCTCACGAAGTCCTCGATCGAGTTGACGATCACGCCATAGACGAACCCGAATAGCGCCAGCGCCACGCTCCACCCGATCACCAGACCGCGTTGTTGGCGCACGGCCAGGGCCAGCGGCGTCGCCAAACCGGGCACCGCCGCCGCCCGGCCGCGCCGCGCCGGGATCAGACCGCCGCCCAAGTCACGGCGCACCAGCAACGCACGTGCAAGCACCCCCAGCGCGACAGTGGCGGCCAGCGGGAGGACGAACACCCACCACCGCTCGTCGGCCCATGGGCGTGCCGCTTGCGCCCATCCGATCGGCGAGAACCACGACGCAACTCCGTTGGTCATATCACCGACCGCGCGGACCACGAACGCCAATGCCAACACCGCGCCCGCCAGCCCACTGGCCGCGCGTGAGGTCGGCGCCACCTGGGCCGCCACCAACGCGACGGCGGCGAACACCCAACCGACGGTGGTGAACCCCAACCCGAACGCCCACGAGCCCGCGGCGGGAAGGCCGGCGGCCAGACACGCCAGCGCGACACCGAACCCGGTTACCACGTTCATTGCGCCGAGCACTACCGCGGCGGCAGCCATCGACGACCCACGCCCGACCGGGAGGGATCGCACCAACTCGAGGCGACCCGACTCCTCCTCACGGCGCGTCAAGCGGGTCGTCATCAAGATGCTGCCGAGCGCAGCGATAACGAATCCGGGCGCGCCGACCTGGAACGCCACTTGGCCGCCAAGTGTGTCGAGCGCCTGGGCCGGTCCGTTGAAGGCGCGGATCGCGGGATTGTCCGACCCCGCGGCGGCCTGATCGAGGTCGGCCTGCGTGGGGAACAGGCTCTCGATACTTGCGGCCGATGCCGCGACCATCACGATGATGCCGATCGTCCACAACGCCAGCCGCGTCCGATCGATCCGGGCGCGAACCCGAACGAGGGGCCCGGTTCCAGCAAGCGCGACGCTGGCGCTCACTTCGATGCACCCGCCGGCGCCACGCCGTCGTCGCTGGCGTCGCCGTCGTCGCTGTAGTGACGCATGAAGATCGCCTCCAACGTCGGTGGCGCCGACTGCAGGCTCACGACGCCCGCTGCGCCCAGCCGCGCCATCACCTCGTCGAGGGAGTCGTCGCCGACCTCGAACTCGACACGATCGCCCTCGGTTCGCATCGCGGTGACCCCCGCAACGTCGTCGAGCGTCACCGGCGTGCGAGTCCGCGCAGTGATGCTCGTCTGTTGCACATGGCGCAGGTCGGCGAGCGTGCCTGACTCGACGGTGCGCCCGGTGCGGATGATGCTCACCCGCCGACACAACTTCTCGACCTCGGCCAAGATGTGGCTCGACAGCAACACAGTCGTGCCGTTCGCCGCTGCCTCGCGCACGCAGTCTTGGAAGACCGACTCCATCAGTGGGTCGAGTCCGGATGTGGGCTCGTCGAGCACCAACAGCTCGACCTCCGACGCCAGCGCAGCGATGAGGCCAACCTTCTGCCGGTTGCCCTTGGAGTACGTCCCCGCCTTGCGCGTCGGGTCGAGCTCGAACCGCTCGACGAGGGCGTCGCGGCGGGCGACGTCGAAACCGCCGCGCAGGCGAGCGAGCAGGTCGATCGTCTCGCCGCCGGTGAGCTTTGGCCACAAGCTCACGTCGCCTGGCACATACGCCAACCGGCGGTGCAGTTCGACGGCGTCGCGCCACGGATCGCCGCCCAGCAGCTGCATCTCACCCTCGTCGGCACGCAACATCCCGAGCAGCACTCGAATGGCCGTGGATTTACCGGCCCCGTTGGGCCCGAGGAACCCGAGGATCTCGCCGCGCTCGACGCGCAAGTCGAGCCCGTCGAGTGCACGAACGTCGCCAAACGTCTTGACGACACCTGACATCTCGATGACCGGTTCATTCATGTGAACGCTCTTTCTGTTCAATCAACACGCCATTGGTCAGCAGATCGAGTTCGACTGCCGCCCACCGCGTGGTCATTTCGCTGTCGGTGATCGGTGCGCCGAGATACCGCTCGACGTGCTGCCGCAACAGCACCACGCCGAGGTCCATCGACAGCAGCAACACCGCCTGCATGGCGGGGTCGGCGGCCGGCCGCGCGAGCCCAGATGCGGCGAGATCGGCCATGCCCTCACGCGTGAGCTCGATCATCCAGTCGAACCACCGGTTGCCGCTCTCGCCGCCGTCGTGCAGCGCGCGTCCGATGTAGCTCATCGCCGGGCCCGCATTCTCCGCGCCGACCAACTCGACGAGGCCGGCGTCAGTGTCGGACAGGCTCTCGACGACCTCGCTGATCGTGGCCATCACGTTGTCGTCGCACGCCGCCAGCAGCCCGGCCTTCGAGCCGAAGTGGTGCATCACCAGCGCCGGCGACACGTCGGCGGCTTCGGCCACGGCCCGCACCGTGGTCGCCCTGGTCCCATCACGGCCGACCAGCTCGATCGTCGCGGCGATCATCCGCTGCCGCGCGTCGATCGGCAGTGTCGGGCCGGCTGAACACATGTTCAGCATGATGGCTGAACAGTTGTTCAGTGTCAAGCGCGATCGGGCTCGATCAACGCTTGTGCACAAGAAATGGACCTTTGGCCCGCGCGTCGGTCGCGTCGGGTGTGCCAGGCTCGTGACCCGTGAACGAACTCTTGCTCGCCCGGTGGCAGTTCGGTATCACCACCGTGTACCACTTCTTGATGGTCCCGCTCACGCTGGGCCTGTCGATGATGGTCGCGTGGTACCACACCCGCTGGCACCGCCATGGCGACGAAGCCGACCTGCGTCTCACCAAGTTCTTCGGGAAGTTGTTCCTGATCAACTTCGCCATGGGCGTCGTGACCGGGATCGTCCAGGAGTTCCAGTTCGGCATGAACTGGAGCGACTACTCCCGCTTCGTCGGCGACGTATTCGGCGCACCGCTGGCGATGGAGGGCCTCGTTGCGTTCTTCCTCGAGTCGACCTTCCTCGGACTGTGGATCTTCGGCTGGGGCCGGCTCCCGCCGCGCATCCACCACGCCACCATCTGGTGCGCCGCCATTGGTACGTGGTTGTCGGCGTACTTCATCGTCGCCGCCAACTCGTGGATGCAGCACCCGGTGGGCGCCGAGTTCAACCCCGAGACCGGACGTGCCGAGTTGACCGACATCTTTGCGGTGCTCACCAACGTGACCACCTTGGCCGCGTACCCGCACATCATCGCCGGCTCGTTGATGACCGCTGGCATGTTCGTCGCCGGCATCTCTGCGTGGTCGCTGATTCGCAACAACCCCTCGCCGATCGACGTGCGTGCCTTCAAGCGGGCCATGCGCGGCGGGCTGTGGCTGGTGTTGTTCGCTGGCCTCGCCGTGATCATCTCCGGCGACCAGCAAGCCAAGATCCTGTTCGAACAGCAGCCGATGAAGATGGCCTCGGCCGAGGCGCTGTGCAACACCACTACCGGCGCACCGTTCTCGGTGTTCGCCGTCGGTGACGTGGCCAGCGACTGCGACGTGTGGTCGATCGACGTGCCCGACCTGCTGTCGTATCTCGCGACCGGCGACTTCAACGGCACGGTCGACGGCGTCAACGATCTCCAGGCCGAGTACGAGCAACTGTTCGGGCCCGGCGACTACATCCCCAACCTGGTGGTGACCTACTGGGGCTTCCGGGCGATGATGGGATTCGGATTCTTGGCGATGGGCGTGGCCGCGGTGTCGCTGTTCTTGACGCGCGGCGGGCGCGACCTGCCGAAGAAGCGGTGGATCGCCCGCACGTCGATCGCCATGATCGTCGCGCCGTTCCTGGCCAATGTCACGGGGTGGGTGTTCACCGAAATGGGCCGCCAGCCGTGGGTTGTCGCCCCCAACCTCGACGGCGACCTCGACATCCGGCTGCTCACCGCCGACGCGGTGTCGCCCGGCGTCGCCGGCGGCGAGGTGCTGTTGACGCTGACGACGTTCACGCTGGTGTACGGCGCGCTCGGCGTGGTCGAGTTGTTCCTCCTGCGCAAGTACGTCAAGGCGGGCCCCGACGCAGCGATGACCCCGTTCCCTCGGCCGCCAGATGGCAACGACGACTCCGGTCAACGCGACGACGACCCCGACGACGACGGCACCGATCGCGACGACCACGAACGAATCGACGACGACGAAGACGCCGACCGGCTCGTCTTCGCCTACTAGGACACCGAGGAGGCACAGGAGATGGAACTCGTCACGTTCTGGTTCATCGTCATCGCGGTGTTGTGGATCGGCTACTTCTTCCTCGAAGGCTTCGACTTCGGCGTCGGGATGCTGCTCCACCCGCTCGGCCACGACGACGCCGACCGACGGGTGATGATCAACACGATCGGGCCGGTGTGGGACGGCAACGAGGTGTGGCTACTCACCGCTGGCGGCGCCACGTTCGCCGCGTTTCCGGAGTGGTACGCCACCTTGTTTTCCGGCTTCTACCTCCCGCTATTCCTGATCCTGTTGGCGTTGATCTTCCGCGGCGTGTCGTTTGAGTACCGCGGCAAGGTCGACAGCCCCACGTGGCGCGCTCGTTGGGACCTGGCGATCGCCATCGGCTCGTGGGTACCAGCGGTGTTGTGGGGCGTGGCCTTCGCCAACATCGTGCGCGGTGTACCGATCGACGCCGACAAGGAGTTCACCGGCAACCTGTTCACCCTGCTCAACCCGTTCGGGCTGCTGGGTGGTGCGGTCACCGCGTCGTTGTTCGCCTTCCATGGCGCCAACTTCCTGGCGCTTAAGACCCTGGGCGACGTTCGCGAGCGGGCGCACCGGGCGGCCCGTCGGCTCGGCCCGGTGGCGATCGTGCTCGGCGGGGTGTTCCTCATCTGGAACCAGCTCGAGCGCGGCAAGGGCTGGACGTGGATCACCGTGCTCGCCGCCGCCGTGCTGCTCGTGACCTCGGTGGTGATGGAACAGCGCCATCGCGAGGGCCTCGCGTTTGCGGCGACCGGGATCGCCATCGCCATGGCGGTGATCTCGCTGTTCGGTTCGTTGTACCCCAACGTGATGCCCTCGACCACCGACCCCGCGTTCAGCCTCACCGTCGACAACGCATCGTCGAGCAACTACACGCTGCGCGTGATGACCGTGGTCGCGCTGGTGATGACGCCGATCGTGCTCTTGTACCAAGGGTGGACGTACTGGGTGTTCCGCAAGCGCATCGGCACCGAGCACCTGCCACAGCGCCCGGAAACGACACCAGAACCCGTCAGCTGACGGCACGTGCGCCGTAACGTGCGGCGATGACCGATTCGCCGGTCGACGGCGGCACGTCTCGCCGGCCAGGCGGACCCGTCGAACCGACGCTGCTACGCCGGGTTCCCGAACTGCGGACGCACCTCGCCGTCGTGTCGGCGATGGCGGTCGTACTGGCGGTCGCCGTCATCACCCAAGCCGAGGTGTTGGCCCGCGGTGTCGCTCGCCTTGTCGGCGCGACCGATGGCGGGCCGACCAATGCCCAGATGATCGTTGCCCTGCTCGTCGTCGGCGCCGTGCGCGCCGCGACGTCGTTCGTCAACGAACGTTCGGCAGCGCGGACGATGACGGCCGCTCGTCGACGTATCCGTGCGGCGGTGCTCGACCACGCGTTGGCCGGCGGCGATCGCACCGCAGGCGGGCTCGGTGGCCGCGAAGCGACGGTCGCCACGGCTGGCGTCGATCAGCTCGAGCCGTACGTGCGCACCTATCTCCCGGCATTGACGCAGGCGGTGGTGCTCCCGCTTGCTGCCGGGGTGCGAATCGCCATGGCCGACTGGGTGTCGGCGGCGATCGTCCTGGTCACGGTGCCGCTGATCCCGGTGTTCATGATCCTGATCGGCCGGCTGACCGAGCGCCGCGCGCAGCGGAGCTGGGCGGTGTTGCAGCGCCTCGGAAGCCACTTCCTCGACGTGCTCGAGGGGTTGCCCACGCTGCGGCTGTTCGGGCGGGAGCGTGCGCAGGCCCGACAGGTGCAGTCGGTGTCCGACGAGTACCGCACGGCCACGATGGGCACATTGCGCGTGGCGATGCTGTCGGCCCTCGCGCTGGAGTTGCTGGCCACCCTGTCGGTCGCGGTGATCGCCGTCGCGATCGGACTGCGGCTGCTCGGCGGCGGGCTCACGCTGGCCACCGGCCTCGTCGTGTTGCTCCTCGCGCCCGAGTGCTACATGCCCCTGCGACGGGTCGGCGCCGGCTTCCACGCCGCGCAAAACGGTCTCGACGCCGCCGCCGATCTCGACGACTTGCTCGATCGCGAGGTGCCGCCCCACGGTGTCGACGAGACCTCGCCTGCGCCCACGATCGAGGTCTCGGAGCTCGCCGTGCACCGCCGCGGCGAGACCCTCGACGTGGATCTCGCCCTGGTCGCGGGACCCGGCGACATGGTGGCGATCGTCGGACCGAGCGGTGCTGGAAAGAGCACGGTGCTCGACGCGATTCGCGGGCGCCTCGTCGACCGAACCGGCACCGTCACCGTCGACGGCACGGATGTGCATGATCTCGACCCGGTTGTATGGAACGGCCAACTGGCAGTAGTTCCACAACTGCCGCGCCCGCTCGCGTCCACCGTGGCCGACGAGGTGTGCGGCGATCTACCGATTGCCCCGGCAACGGTCGACGACGCGCTCTCGGCGGTCGGTCTGGCCGGCTTCCGAGCGCGGAATCCGGCGCAACTCTCCGGCGGTCAATTGCGACGCGTCCAGGTGGCACGCGCCATCGCCATGGTCTGCTCGGGGCACGCCTCGGTGATCGTCGCCGACGAACCGACGGCGCAGCTCGATCGAGTGGCTGCGGCGTCGGTCGTGACGGCGCTGCGCGCCGCGGCCAGCGACGACGGCGCCGTGGTGGTCGTCGCCACCCACGACGAGCAGCTCGCTGCAGCGGCAGACCGCATCGCCGAGATCCGATTGCCGCGCCACGGTGGCCTGGCGGACACCGCGGCCACGCCACCAACTGCGGTGACAACGACGCCCGCCCGCGTCGACGAACCAGCGGTCGCGCCCTCCCCGACGATGAGCGATACCTCTGCGGACGTCACTTCGTGGCGATCTGCGCTGGCCACCGTGCTCGGCACTGCGCGTCCGGCGCGCCGTCGACTACTCGGTGCCGCCGCGCTCGGATCCCTCGCCGAGATCTGCACGTTGGGACTCGCCGGATTGTCGGCCTGGCTGATCGTGCGCGCCAGCGAACAGCCGGAGATCTCGGCGGTGGCGCTCGTCGTGACCGGCGTGCGCGCGTTCGGCATCGGCAAAGGGGTGTTCCGGTACACCGAGCGCTTGGCCACGCACGACGCCGGACTCCGCGCGCTCGCCGAACTCCGCGCCGCCGTGGTCGGCCGGCTCGCTGCGGCGCCACCCGGCGCGCTCTCCGATCTGCACCGTGGCGACGTCGCCACGCGGGTCGTCGACGACATCGACCGGCTGCTCGATCTGTTCGTGCGCGTACTCGTGCCAACGATCTCCATTGCCGTGGCAACCTCGTTGACCCTCCTGGTCACGCTCGTGATCGATCCACGTGCCGCGCTGGTACTGCTCGTCGGAGCGACGCTCGTATCGGTGGTGATCCCGATGGCGTCCTTCCGGGCGGAGCGCCAATGCGCAGGAGCGCGCAACGCCACCGCCGGGTCGCTGCGCGCCGCGATGCTCGACGTCACCGACCGCGCTGAGCTGCTCGTGGCGGGCCGCCGGGTCGGTGCGGCACGAACGGCGGTCGACCGGCTGGGTGCGCAGCTCGACGAGATCGAACGACACCGAGCGACCACGCGGGCACGAATGGCAGCGCTGCTTGCGGCGGCGCCGGTATACACAGTCGCCGCCACGCTGGCGATCATCGGAGGCGACGCGGCACAGATCGGCGCGCCGCTGTTTGGGGTGCTCGTCCTGTGGCCACTGGCGTCGATCGAGCTCGACACGGCCGTGGACGAGGCCGCGACGTCGCTCCCGGCGATCGGCGACGCGGCGCACCGAGTAGCCGACATCCTCGCTGTGGCACCGGCGGAGGCTGGCGTCGACACGGCGATCGCCGCCCATCCCCCGCTGCATCTTGTGGACCTCACCGCAACGTGGCCAACGACCGGGCGCGGTGTGGGACCAGTCGAGCTCGGCGTCGAACCCGGAGCGCGAATCGCCGTGACCGGTCCGAGCGGCAGCGGCAAGTCGACGCTCGCTGCTGCCCTCGTCCGGTTTTGCCCGATCGCCGACGGTCGATACCTGCTCGGAGACGTCGATGCGACCGCCGAGGCAGCTGATGCCGTCCGCCGCACGGTCACCTGGGTCGACCAGGCGCCGTGGATCGCGGACACGAGCATCCGAGAGAACCTGCGCATCGCTGATCGCAACGCGTCCGACGAGACGATGATCGATGCGCTGCGCACCGTGGCGCTCGGCGCATGGTTCGATGCGCTGCCCGTCGGGCTCGATACCCACGTCGGGCGACACGGCACGGCGATGAGCGGCGGTGAAGCGCATCGCTTGGCGCTCGCCCGGGTGTTGCTCACCGACCGCGTGGTCGTGGTGCTCGACGAGCCGACCTCGCACCTCGACGCGGCGACGGCCGCATCGACGATCTCGGGGTTGGCGGCTGCCCTCGGCGATCGCTCAGTGATCGTGATGGCCCACGACGTTCCACCGCCGGGGTTCGCCAAGGGTGCCGCGCTTCATGCGTCGACCACGGCTTCGGCGGCGACGAGCATCTGATCGCCGACCGGTTGCAGATCGATCTCGACCGCGAGCAATCCTGACGCGACGCGTTCGACCACGCCCCACTCCCAAATCGCGTCGACGTCGGTGTCAGTCCACTCGGCCAAGCGCCGCGCCCGCTCCCGTGGGTCACCGTCGAGCAACTCCACCGGGTCTTCGCGCATGATCACACCCAAGTCGTACTCGGGTTCGGCGAACAAGCCGTCGGGGTCGATCAGCTTCCAGTCGAGATCGTCGTGGCCCGCGGCTGCTTCGTCGGAGTCGAGCGGGCGCAATGCGTTCCACTCGTGCACGTCGCCG
>JBCBSO010000006.1:0-18031 GCA_039819205.1 Actinomycetota bacterium | reverse complement strand
GTCGGGGGCGATGCCGACGCCGGAGACAACGATCTCGGCACCGGTGTTGAAGATGTTGCTCGCGGTGTCGGCGTCTTCGTCCGCGAAGATGAACTCGAAGAAGTCGGCCGAGGGCTTGCCGAGCACCACCGGCGACATGCCGGCGGCTTCTTCGAGCGCACGCACATAGGCCCCGGTGTCGAGTTCGAGCCCGTCGCTCGTGCGCCAGTACATGTTGCGGTGCATCGCCACGAACGCTGCGCCGTCGAGCAGCAGTCGGAACGCACGATTGAGCTCGGTATGGGTGAAGTTGAGGCCAGCCCCGCCGATCACCACCACGTCGGCAGGTCCGTCGTCGACCCAGTTGATGCCGGTGAGATCCCCCGACAGATCCCCGCTGTTCAGCAGGAAGCAGCGGGCGTCCGGGTACACGCGGCGGAGATAGGCCGCCGTCGCCGCCGGAGCCGTGAGGATCTCGGCCGCGTCCACGGCGAAGCCGGCTGCACCGAGGAGCGCGGCGACGTCGGCCCGAGTCCGGGTGGTGGTGTTGGTGGCGAACCGCAGCGGGACGGCCATCCGTCTGAGCTCGCCCAGCGCGGCGACCGCACCGTCGATCGCTTGCCACGACACGGTGAGCACGCCGTCGATGTCGAGCAGCACCCCATCGACCTCGAGCACGGACGGGTTCGCTTCGTCTGTGCTCATGACCTGATCGTCGCGCTAGTTCGTGCGCAGCGCTAGTGGTTGACCACCGAGGAAGTGGCTGGTGTAGGTGGCGAGGTTGCCGATGTAGTTCGCCCGCTCGTACGCGGTCGGATCGGCCGCATGATTGCTGGCCACGGCGCCGCGCATCTGCGTCACCGACTCGTAGTCGTGCTCGTTCATCCAGTCGACGAGCTGCGCCTCGATCGTGCCGAGGTGGTCGATGCCATGGCGCAGCAGCGCCGAGGTGACCATCGTGACGTCGGCGCCGGCGAGGATCAGCTTGGCGGCGTCGAATCCGCTGTGCACCCCGCTCGATGCGGCGATCGACATCGCCAGGTACTCGCGCACGATGCCGATCCACCGCAACGGCAGGCGCACTTCTTCCGGCGTCGACAGCGAGATGCGCGGTTGCACGTCGAGGGTCTCGAGGTCGAGGTCGGGCGAATAGAACCGGTTAAACATCGTGACGCCGCTGGCGCCGGCCTCTTGCAGACCGAGGACGAACGCGCCCAGCGACGAGTAGTACGGCGAGATCTTCACCGATACGGGGATACGCGACTCGTCGGCCACCACGTGGACCAACTCGAGATGCTCCGACTCGATGGTCGCCCCGCTCACCGCAACGTTGGCCGCCACGGTGTACAGGTTGAGTTCGAGTGCGTCGGCGCCGGCGTGTTCGAGCAGTCGGGCGTAGCGCACCCATCCCCCCAGGTTGGTGCCGTTGAGGCTGGCGATCACCGGGATGTCCACACGGGCCTTGGCCTGTTCGACGAGGTCGAGATAGGCGTCGACGCCGGTGTTGTAGTCGTCGAGCTCGGGGAAGAACGACTCGGCTTCGACGAAGCTGTCGCGGTTCACCGAGAACAGTCGATCGATCTCCGCGGTGTCGTGTTCGATCTGTTCTTCGAACAGCGAGGGCAGCACCACCGCAGCGGCGCCTGCGTGCTCCAACTCAGCGATGCGGTCGACGTCGCCGGTCAGCGGCCCTGGCGAAGCGACGAAGGGCGAGCGCAGCGGCAACCCCAGATAGTCGACATGTAGATCAGCCATCAGTGCTCTCCCTTTGATCGTGGGTTACTCATCGCCGGCCTCATCCGGCCCGACCACGATCGGCACCGGCGGCTCAGGTGGGGTGATCGTCCGCTCCACATCGGCCAGCTGCTCGTAGTAGCGCCAGCGCTCGTCGATCTCGGTCTGCGCCAGATCGAGCAGATGGTCGGAGCGGTCGGGGTCCGACCGGGCGAGCATGGCGTAGCGGGCTTCTTTGAGGGCGAAATCGCGCAGCGCAATCGTCGGCTTCGAGGAGTCGAGTTGGAACGGATGCTCATGCTCGTCGGAGCCCGGTTGATACCGGTAGAGCGGCCAGTAGCCCGACTTGACGGCGTCTTTCTGATGCGACATCGACGTCTCCATGTCGATGCCGTGGGCGATACATGTCGAGTAGGCGATGATCAGCGACGGCCCGTCCCACGCGTCGGCCTCGATCAGCGCCTTCACGGTTTGCAGGTCGTTCGCTCCGAGCGCGATTTGGGCGACGTACACGTTGCCGTAGCGGCGGGCGACGACACCCAGATCCTTCTTCGCCGTCGGCTTGCCGGCCATGGCGAACTTGGCGACGGCGCCGAGCGGAGTCGCCTTGGACGACTGGCCACCCGTGTTCGAGTACACCTCGGTGTCGAGCACCAACAGGTTGACATTGCGGCCGCTGCTCAACACGTGATCGACACCGCCGAAGCCGATGTCGTAGGCCCATCCATCGCCGCCGACGATCCACGTCGACGTGCGCACCAGCTCGTCGGCGATCGCATCGAGCCGTTCAGCCGCCGCACGGACATCAGGAGCGGTGTGGTCGTCGCCGCGCAACCGGTCGAGTTGGGTGCGCAGCAAGGCGACCGCCTCGCGCTGCTCGACCACGTCGCGTTCGGTCGGCGTCGGCACTGCCGCGAGCGCGTCGACCAGGTCGTGACCGACATGATCGGCGAGCTCACGCGCCAGGCGAGCGGCTTCGCGCTGATGGTGTTCGATGCCGAGCCGCATCCCGTAGCCAAACTCGGCGTTGTCTTCGAACAGCGAGTTCGCCCAGGCCGGCCCGAGCCCGTCCGCACGAGTGGAATAGGGCGTTGTCGGCAGGTTGCCCCCGTAGATCGACGAGCAGCCGGTGGCATTGGCGATCACCAGGCGGTCGCCGAACAGTTGGGTGAGCAGTTTGATGTATGGGGTCTCGCCACACCCCGAGCACGCTCCGGAGAATTCGAACAACGGCTGCAACAGCTGGGTGTTCTTCACCGAGTCGTGGGAGATCGCCGTCCGCTCGATTTCGGGGATCGATGCGAAATAGTCCCATCGAGCGCGCTCGACGTCGCGGTGCTCACTCGCCGGCGCCATGTTGATCGCCTTGCGCCGCACCTCGGACTTGTCCTTCGCCGGACACACGTCGACGCAGACGCCGCAACCAGTGCAGTCGTCGGGGGCGACCTGAATCGTCATCTTGTAGTTGGCGAGTTCGCGCGAACGGAACGCCTTGCTCAAGAACCCCTGCGGCGCGTGGTCGAGCGCTTCATCGGTGTACGCCTTCATCCGGATGGTGGCGTGCGGGCAGACGATGGCGCACTTGCCACAGTCGATACACAGGTCGGGGTCCCAGATCGGGAGCTCGGCCGCCAGCTTGCGCTTTTCCAGCTGTGTGGTGCCAGTGGGGAACGTGCCGTCGAGCGGCATCGCCGATACGGGAAGCAGATCGCCGTCGCCGGCAATCAGCCGCTGGGTGACACGTTCGATGAAACCATCGTCGGCGCTCGCGGCGGCGAGCACGTCGGCGAACTCGTCAGCGGTCGGTTCGGCAATCGCATCGGGAAGGGGCACCGGGGTCATCTCTTCGAGCGCGCGGTCTACGGCCGTCTCGTTGCGCTCCACGACCAGCCGACCCCGCCGACCATAGGCGTCGGCGATCGAGGCCTTGATCGCGGCAACGGCGTCGTCGACTGGCATCACATCGGCGAGAGCGAAGAAGCACGGCTGCATCACGGTGTTGATCCGACCGGGCATCCGCAACTCGCGGGCGATGCGCGCCGCATCGATGGCGTACACCGACAGGTTGCGCTCGACGATGATCCGCTGCACCGATGCGGGCAAGTGCTCCCACACCTCGTCGGCCGGGTACGGCGCATTGAGCAGGAACGTCCCGCCCGGCTTGGCGGTCGCCAACACGGGGAATCGATCGAGCAAACCGAACTGGTGACAGGCCACGAGATCGGCGTCTTGCACGAGATAGGTCGAGTTGATCGGCTCGTCGCCGAACCGCAGATGCGACACCGTCATCGACCCGGACTTCTTCGAGTCGTACACGAAGTAGCCCTGCGCGTGTCGGCCCGGCTGGCTGCCGATGATCTTCACCGACGCCTTGTTGGCGCCAACGGTGCCGTCGCTGCCGAGGGCGTAGAACACCGCCGACCGACCGGCGGTGCTTGGGCGGAACGACTCGTCGACGCGCAAGCTGGTGTGGGTGACGTCGTCGACGATGCCCACCGTGAACCGCCGCTGCGGCGACTCGGCATCGAGTTCGTCGAGGGCTGCCTTGGCCATCGCCGGCGTGAACTCCTTGCTGCCCAGTCCATAGCGTCCGCCGATGACTCGCATCGGCTCGCGGTCGCTATCGGCCAACGTGGTGACCACGTCTTGGAGCAACGGCTCACCGACGGCGCCCGGCTCCTTGGTGCGATCGAGCACCACGACGGAGCGCACCGAATCGGGAAGTGCAGCGAGCAATTCCTCGGACGGGAAGGGCCGGAACAACCGAACGGTGGCGATGCCGACGCGTTCACCGGCGGCGACCATCGCATTGACGGCCTCGGTGGCCGCACCGCTTCCCGAGCCCATCATCACGATGACCCGCTCGGCATCAGCGGCGCCCGCGTAGTCGACGAGCTGATAGCGGCGACCGGTGCGGGTGGCCAACTCGTCGAACACCTCGGAGACCACACCCGGCAACGCGTCGTAGAGGGAGTTGGCCGCTTCTCGCGACTGGAAGAACACGTCGGGGTTCTGCGCCGTGCCACGCACCACCGGGGCGGTGGGCCGCAACCGCCGAAGGGCATGGGCGTCGATGTCGACGGGACGAACCAACGCTCGCAGATCGTCGTGGTCGAGCTGCTCGACCACGTTGACTTCGTGCGACGTACGGAACCCGTCGAAGAAGTGGAGGAACGGGATCCGGCTGCGCAGCGTTGCCGCGTGGGCGACAGCGGCAAAGTCGTGGGCCTCTTGCACCGAGCTGGCGCACAACATGGCGAAGCCGGTGGTGCGCGCCGCCATCACGTCGCTGTGATCGCCGAAGATCGACAATGCGTGGGTGGCCACTGCCCGTGCGGCGACGTGAATCACGGTCGGCGTCAACTCGCCAGCGATCTTGAACATGTTGGGCAGCATCAGCAAGAGCCCCTGCGACGCGGTGAACGTCGTCGCCAGCGCACCGGTTTGCAGCGCACCGTGGAGGGTGCCGGCAGCTCCTGCCTCCGACTGCAGCTCAACGACCTCCGGCACGGCTCCCCAGACGTTCTCGCGTTCGGCCGCCGACCATGCATCGGCCGACTCGCCCATCGGCGACGCGGGAGTGATCGGGTAGATCGCGATCACCTCCGACAGGGCGTAGGCGACCTGCGCCGCTGCGTCGTTGCCATCGATCACCGTGCTCATCAGCCCGATCGTGCGCGCGCAAGGGGTCGATGACACGAGGGGACAACGTCCCCTTTCGCTGCGGTTGCGCTACATCGGCTGGATCGACCGACGCCGACGGCTGAGCGCCACGACGCTGAGTCCGGCGATGATCAGTGCGGCGGCCGCGGCGAGCACCGCGCCGATCCCCGTGCCACCCGTCGCCGGGAGCTCGGTTGTCAGGACCGGCGCGGGTGCAGGAGTCGCGGTCGGTGCGTTGTCGGGACCGCCAGGGATCGCGGCGGGTACATCGGGCGTCGCGTCCGGTGCCACCGGCACCAAATCCGGTGTCGCCGGCACGGTCGGGGTGGTGGGCGGTGTCGGGGTCGGGGTGGTGGGCGGCGTCGTGGGCGGAGCGACCTCCACGGTGGTGTCGGCACCGACCTGCAGGCCCGAGCGCTCACCGGTGGCGGTCAGCGTGTGCGGCCCTGCATCGACGTCGGGAACGGCGAATGCCAGCGTTGCCGTACCCGTGGCGTTCGACGTTGCCGTCCCCACGGTGACCGGGTCGGAGTTGAGCACGAACGTGATCGTTTCGGCCGCGTCGAAGCCGGCCGCGCTGACGGTGACCTGCTCGCCCACGGTGACCGTCGACGGCAGACCGGTCAGTTCGAGCGCAGCTCTGACCACCTCGTGGAAGGCGGCGACCGCTGGCGATGGAGCGAAGTTGGCATCGCCGAGGTATTCACCGCCGACCTCGTTGAGGCCCGCCGGCAGGTCGTCGATCGTCAACGTGGCGATGCCCCCGACCATTTCGACGTCGGTGGTCTGGCCGCCGACGACCGCAAATCGGAACGTACCGCTCGGCGCTGGCACGCCGGGCAGGTCCGGAAGATCGACGGAGAACGTCGCTGGTGTACCCACGAGCGTGTCGTCGGCGGGCCCGGTCACGATCACCTGCGCCTGTGCGCGCTGCACGGTGAATTGGCGTACGACCGGCACTGCCGCGGCATAGTTGGCATTGCCGGCCTGCGTTGCAGTGATCGAACACACGCCCGGCGAGGTTGGCGTCACCGTGGTGGACGCGATCGAACAGGCTCCCGCTGCCGCAAGGGAGATCGGCAAGCCCGACGTTGCCGTCGCCGTGGCCGTGGCCGTCTCGTTGAGACGGATGTCGTCGATCGGCGGGAAGTCGATCGTCTGCGTGGCGGGCACGACTTCGAACCCGCGGACCAGGTCGGGTGCGGCGTTGTAGTCGGCGTTGCCCGCCTGGCTGGCGGTGACCTCACACACGCCCAATCCGGTGATCGACAGATCGGTGCCGTCAACCGTGCACGGTCCCCGTGCGCCGAACGTCACCGGCAACCCCGACGACGCAGTGGCCGAGAGTGAACGAGTCCCGTCGAGGACGGACCATTCCGACAAGATCGGGAAGTCGATGGTCTGCTCGCCGGGCACCACGTTGAAGCGCTGTTCGACGTCGGGCGCTAGCCCGAATGCGGCGTTTCCGGGCTGGCTGGCCGTCACGGTGCACTCACCGACGGCGCTGACCGTGAGCTCGGCCCCGATAACCGAGCAGACTCCTACGGCGGCAAACTCGACGGGGAGGCCCGACGTGGCGGTGGCGCTGAGCGACCGCGCCCCATCGAACCGACCCCAATCGCTGAGCGGCTGAAAGTCGATCGTCTGGGCGTTGCTGAGCACCTCGAAACTCCGCTCCACGTCCGGTGCGGCGAGGTAGTCGGCGTCGCCGGGTTGGCTGGCCGTGACGGTGCAGGTCCCCACCCCGGTCGGCGTGAGGTCTGACCCTGACGCCGTGCACGTACCGGCCGCCGAGAAGGCCACATCGAGGCCCGACGACGCTGTTGCGCTCAACGAGCGGACGCCACCGCCGAGCGGCCAGTCCGACAACGCCGCGAAGTCGATGGTCTGCGCAGCCTGCACGACGTCGAAGGTGCGTACCTGGTCGGGTGCTGCGGCGTAGGTGCTGTCGCCGGCTTGGCTGGCGGTCACCTCGCACTGGCCGAGGCCGCTGAACACCAGCTCATCGGCAACGACCGTGCACACGCCGGTCGCCGAGAACGACACGGGAAGCCCCGAGGTCGCGGTGGCCGACAGCGGGCGCGGGCCGTCCACGAGCGGCCACGGCCCGAGGTTGGGCATCGAGATCGTTTGGGACAGGCCGGTCGCCAGCTCGACACGCAGGTTGGCCGCCCCCACGAGTGGGCTCAGGCCGAGGCTGCTCTGTAACCGTCCGCCGCTCGCTGGGTACGAAGTCGGATACGACGGGGCCGACGACGGGGCCGTCACCTCGACGCTGATCGCGCACGCGTCGTCGACGTCGAGCACTCCGTCGGCGTAGGTCAGCACGTCAGCTGCATCGATGGTCGCCGTGCCGGTGGTGCATGTGTTCGACGTGATGCCGACCACGGTCAGTAAGCCGAATGTCCCGGTGAAGCCGACGTCGGTGGCGGTCTCTGTCCCGAGCGGGTGGGACAACTCGAACGTGATCGTCGACGAACCACCGGGCGCCACGGTCGCCGGGGCAAATCCTGCGTCGAATTGTGGCGGCGGGCTGGCCTCGATGATCGTGAATTGGCGCACGATGGGGGTCGCCGGGTCCCAGTCGGCGTCGCCGGGTTGCGTCGCTGTGATCTCGCAGATGCCGGCGGCGATCAACGTCACCAGCCGTCCCGACACCGTGCAGCCACCGATGGCCGCGAACTCGACCGGGAGGCCGGAGGTGGCCTCGGCGAACAGACCAAACGGTGGCTCGGCCAGCGACCGGTCGCGTTGCTCGAAGAACACCATGTCCTGTGGTCCGCCGGTACGGTCACCGACCTGTGCCGGCACCGGTTTGGTGACCGTGGGGGCATCGTCGCCGAGTCGTCCGTTGCCATCACCGCCCCAGCACCATCCCGTGCCGTTGGAGTCGACCGCACAGCTGTGCAGCCACGTCGAGCGAACATCGACCCACTCCGCGCCGACCGGGAACGTCGGCGGAGTCACGACCTCGTTGGGTTCGTCGTAGTCGGACGTGGTCAGCGTGCCGTCGCCGAGTTGGCCGCCCGCCACCTGGTTGCCCCAACAGAAGAGTTCACCGTCGGTGGTGACGCCACAGGTGAACGTGGTCGACGGTGTAATCGCCGACCAGGTTGCGCCAACCGGTGTGGTCACCGGTTGGGGCGTGAGGTCGCCGCTGCCGGTGCTGCCATTGCCGAGCTGACCCCGGTCGTCGCGACCCCAGCAGTATCCGACGCCCGTCGTCGTGACGCCGCACGTCGTGCGGCCACCGGGCCGGATCGTCGACCACGCACCACCACCCGGGACGCCGATGGCCACGGGCACGTTCGAGTTGACCTCGCCGGGCCCGTCACCGAGGGCGCCGAGTTCGTCGCTGCCCCAGCAATACCCGGCGCCGAGCGTGGAGACCACACACGTCGTGCGCGAGTCGAACAGGCCCGCCACCCCGGTCCCGACCTCGAGCGAATCGACGACAACTCCTGTCGGCAACCCCACCTGGGTCGGCGTATTGCGCGGGTTCTCGTCGCCCACACCGAGCTGGCCGCGGTCGTTCTCGCCGAAGCAGTAGACGTCGCCGGAGGTCGTCAGCGCGCACGTGTGCGAACCTGCGGCGCTCACCGCAGCCCACGTCACTCCCGCCGGGCGATCGACGAGCGTCGGTGATGGAAAGAAGTCGTCGACAGCGACGTTGCCGTTTCCGAGCCGGCCCTCGTCGTCGACACCCCAGCAGTAGATGTCGCCGCCGGTGGTGGTGGCGCAGGTGTGATACGCACCGGTATCGACCGACGCCCACGTGACACCTGCGGGTGCTGCGACCTCGAGCGGGATCAGCTGGCGCAGCAGCGTGTTCGTGGTGCCGTCGCCGAGTTGTCCCTCATTTCCACCACCCCAGCAGAAGATCTCGTCGACCGTCGTCAGGCCGCACGAGTGCGTGTGGCCGACGTCGATCATCTCCCAGCCGTCGTCGACACCCGCCGATACCGGTGGCGTCGGGGTGGCGCCGCCGGCGACGAGCGCCGTGGCCGCGAGGATGGTGGCGACGAGGACCCGGATGAAGCGACCGCGGGGCGGACTCGAGCTCTGCATGTCGGCGACCCTCGTCCATGGGCGTCATCTCGGCGTGAACCGGCTGCTCAGCGCTCCGCTGTACCAGCGCGCAGGTGCAGGGATCAGCCGTCGCGGTCTTCGACCGGAGCGAGGTCGTCGCGCGACAGGTGCACCGAGTCGGTGGTGCGGTGCGTCGCCCGGAACAGCAGGTGCGTGCCGGCGGGCAGCGTGAGCACCAGCGCGCCGGCGGCAACCGCCAACAAGCCGGCACCTGCCCATCCGAGCTCGATCCCGCCGCCGATGGCGACGAGCAGGAAAGCGATCGGACTGGCCTTGCCGGCCGAGTGGAACCGGGCGTAGGGAGAGTCGAAGCGGAGCAGGCCGATGCCGGCGAGCAGGAGGAGCCCAGCGCCGAGCAAGATCAGGATGGCCGAGGCCGCATTCACGATTGACCTCGGTTCATGTCCGGTCTCCCGTCTCATTGCGTTCCACGAATCGGCTGAGCACGACGGTGGCGGTGAATGCGACGATGGCGATCACGGCGAGGATGCCGAGGTACGTCTGGTCGCCCGTGGCTGCAGCGCGTGTGGCGACCGCACACATCAGCGCAACCAGCATCACGTCGAGCGAGATGACCCGGTCGACCAGCGCCGGACCACGCACCAGCCGGATCAGCGCCAGCACCGCAGCGACGATGAAGACGGCGATGGCGATCGAGCCGATCACGATGCCACCCCGTCGTCGATGGAGGCGTCGTCGGTGTGGCTGATCGGCAGGGCGGCGCAGGCCAGCTCGGCCAACTGGCGCACGTGTTCGGTGATCGATGGGATCTGCTCGGCGTGCAGCACGTGCAGATACAGCGTGCCGGTGTCGGGTTCGGCGTCGACCACGGCCGTGCCCGGCGTGACGGTGATCGCCACGACAAGCATCAACAGGTGCGAGCGGGCGTCGACCGGCGCGTCGACGGCGATGATCGCCTCGTCGGTGTAGTCGGTCGGCGTGAGGATCTCGCGGGCGACGCTCACGGTGGACCGCACGAGGTCGACGGCGACGAGCCAGAAGAACGACAAGAGCGGCAGCGGACGGATGCCCCCGGATCCGGGGGGTGGCGGCGAGAACGACACGGCGACCAGCGCCACGATGAGCCCCGAGGCGATGTTGGCCACAGTGATAGAGCGCCACAACGCGCACCACACCGCAACGAGGGCGAGCACGGTGACGATCCGCCGCGGCGTGAACGCGAACGTCATTCGGCGAGCACTTCCTCGATGTACGGCGCCCGGTCGAGCAGCTCGCTGGCCACCCGTTCGCTCATGTCCCATAGGGGTCCGGCGACAACGGCGACGGCCAGCGTGCCCGTGACGGCGATCGACGTGGCCGAGGTCATGAACCGCTTGGACATGCGGCTCGACGCTGGCAGCGCCGGCGGTGTGACCTCGCCCCAGAAGACGCCGAGCCAGATCTTGGTCATCGACATCAAGGTGAGCACGCTGCCGACGAGCGACACGACGACGATGGCGATCGCGCCCTTGTCGATACCGGCATCGACCAGCGCCAGCTTGGCGACGAAGCCGGAGAACGGCGGAAGCCCGGCGAGGCTGAGCGCCGGCAGGGCGAACAGCGCAGCGATCACCGGCTTCGACGTGGCCAGACCGCCAACCTTGCTCAACGTGGACGTGCCCTGGTCGTCCTCGATCAGGCCACCGGAGAGGAACATCACCGTCTTCACCGGGATCTGGTGGATGAGAAACAGCACGGCGCCGGCCACTCCGGCGACGGTAAACAGGCCGAGGCCCATGATCATGTAGCCGATCTGGCTGACCACGTGGAACGACAAGATGCGCTTGACGTCGTCTTGGGCCAGCGCGCCGAGGACGCCGACGATCATCGTCAGGCCGGCGATCACCAACAGCAGCGGACCGAGGTCGTTCATCTCGGTGATCGTGAAGAAGCGGATGATCACGTACACGCCGATCTTGGTGAGCAGGCCCGCGAATACGGCGGTGATCGATGTGGGCGCGGTGGGGTAGCTGTCGGGCAGCCAGGAGAACAACGGGAAGATTGCCGCTTTGGTGCCGAACACCACGAGGAACCACAGCCCGATTCCGAGCTGCACGCCGCTCGACAACTCGGGGATGCGCTCGCCGAGCAGTGCCATGTTGACCGTGCCGGTCGCCGAGTACACGATCGCCACGCCGAACAAGAACAGCGCTGAGGCGAACAGGTTGATCACCACGTAGGTCATGCCCGAGCGGATCTGCGCCGCCCGCCCCTGGTGGGTCAAGAGCACGTAGCTCGATACGAGGATCAGCTCGAACGCGACGAACAAGGTGAACAGGTCGCCGGTGAGAATGGCCAGGCTGACGCCACCGGTGAGGACCAACAAGATCGGGCTGACCACCGCCGGGTTGGCACCCGCCGGCGTGCGCCGCTGACCGATGGCAAACAGCTCGACAACGGTGATCGTGGCGAGGGCGACCATCAGGATCAGGGCGGCGAACAGGTCGGCGACGAGCACGATGCCGAGTTCGGGCGACCAGCCGCCGACGCGCAACACCACGGTGCCGTCGCGTTCCACGGCCACCAGCAGCACGACCGACAACGCGGTGACCGCCACCAGTGTGCCGATCGTGAGTGCATCGCGCAGTCGGGGGATCGTGCCGGTGGCCATGGCCAGCGCGGCGGCAAGCAGCGGCAGCACCACGACGAGGGCGATGATCGCGGTCATCGTGCCGCCCCGTCGTCGTTCTGTGTGGGTTCATCGCTGGCGTCGTCGGGCGTGGCGTCGGCGGTGGTCCATTCGCGCTCGTCGACGTACTCGCCGTGGTCGTGCTCGACACCGTCGTCGTGCATCCGCCCGTGGATCGCGGCGATCCGGCGATCTTCGATGTCGTCTTCCACCAGGTCGTTGCCGGTGAGTTGTTGCTGGCGTCGGGCGAGCGCCAACACGAACAGCGTGAGGCCGAACGAGATGACGATGGCGGTGAGTGCGAGCGCCTGGGGCAACGGGTTGGCCACACCACTGTCGGTGCCGTCGGCGATCGGTGCGTCGCCGGCACGCCCACCGGCGGCGATGAGTGCCAGCACC
Source organism: Actinomycetota bacterium (assembly GCA_039819205.1). GTDB lineage: Bacteria > Actinomycetota > Acidimicrobiia > Acidimicrobiales > Ilumatobacteraceae > JABSQH01. Next base: position 5,538 of record JBCBSO010000006.1, on the reverse strand, counting down.
GTGGCATGACCGATCAGCGCAAACCCGATCACGATGCGACTGAGGGACCGAGCGGTGATGAGGAAGGTGCCCGCTGCGGCGAGACCGGCCACGCCGAAGATCAACGCTGCGCTCATGCGCTGTCTCCTTCACCGGTGCGCACGTCGATCTCGGCTGGCCGGGCGCGGGTGGTTCGGCGAGCGTCCTGGGAGAGATCGGTAGCACCGAGTCCGTCGAGCAGGGCCAGGATCAAGCCGACGACGACCAGCGTGACGCCGATGTCGAACGGCAACGCACTGCCGGACTTGACCTTGCCGAGCACCGGCACCGTGCCTTCGATGACCACCTGGTTGAGCAGCGGCTCACCCCACAGCAGTGGTGCCAGTGCACACACGCACACGATCACGCCGCCCCAGGCGAGGAATCCGACGGCGTGGTTCGGTCGTTGCAACCCGGCGACCGTGCGCAGCACGACGACCGCTCCGAAGAGCAGCCCGGCAGCGAACCCACCGCCAGGCTGGTTGTGCCCGGCGAACAGCGCGAACGCGCCGATGAGAATGGCCAGCGGACTGGCGGCCTGGATCGCCAGGCGCACGATCGGCGACCGACTGGCGATCATTGCGCCGAGTCCTGGGTAACAAGCGCGTCGTCGTCGGGTTCGTCGATCGGATGGGCGTCGAGCCCGCTGTCTTCTTCGTCACGGCGGATGCGGGCCAACGTGAGAATGCCGAGCGCGACGACGATCAACACGACGACCTCGCCAAGGGTGTCGAGGGCGCGGATGTCGGTGAGGATCACGTTGACCACGTTGTTGCCGCCGCCTTCGTCGACGGCACCCTCGGTGAGCTCCTCGATCGGTGGAGTGCCGGTGCGATCCGACGCACTGGCGGCGAGCGCCACCGCCACGATCGCGCCGACACACAGCGACGCGACCAACCGCCACACCAGCCATGGCCGCGAGACGGCGGGAAAGCGCCGCCGCAGCGCGCCGAGGCCGACGACGAAGCCGACGACGACCACCGTTTCGACAAGCAACTGGGTCAGCACGAGGTCGGGCGCTCCCTGGCCAAAGAACAGCCCAGCGACGCCGAAACCAACGGCGCCGAGCACCATCGCGGCGGCGAGACGCGTGCGGATGATGGTGGCTGCGATCGACGCAGCAACGACGAGGACGACCAATGCGGCCTGCGTTCCGTTGTCCCATCGATACAAAACGTCGAGGTCGACCTCTGCGTAGAACGGACTGATCGCCGCGAGGAGCACCAGCACCGTGGTTGCGATGTACGCCGGCAACGATCCGTGCTGCACGGTCGCTGCAACCCGGCGGGCGAGGACGACCACCGAGTCGATTCCCCAGTCGACGCCGTACGCCCCGCGCGGCAGCGGCCCGTCGACCACGCGTCGACGGTGGAGCACCCACCCGATCACTGCGCCGAGGGCGATGATGATGCACGAGATGACGAAGGCGTCCTTCAATCCGGGCCAGCGGATCAGCGAGTAGACCTCCGACGACTGCTGCACGAGGACGCTGGCGGGGCGCACGACCACGTCGGTCACCCACGTGAGGAAGACGAATCCGAGCAACGACGCCGCGCCCAGCACGAGCTCGGGTCCCGACATCGCCCAGCGCCGTGGCGCCACCTCGGTGGCCTCGTGGTTCGTGCCGGCCGGGCTGAATACGCCGAGCAGCAGTCGCACGGTGTAGGCCACAGTGAGCACGGAACCACCGAGCACCCCGACACCAACGATGAACTGGTCGAACCCCGACAGCCCGAGCACGGCTTCGACCGCCGCCTCCTTCGCCGGGAAACCGAGCATCGGCGGCACACCGGCCATCGATGCGCCCGCCAGCACCGCGACGACAAAAGCGATCGGCATCGATCGAGCCAGACCGTGCAGTTGGTTGATGTCGCGGGTGCCCGTGCGCACGTCGATGTCGCCGACCACCATGAACAACGCCGCCTTGAACACTGCGTGGGCGACGAGGATCGAGATCGCGGCGAAGGTCGCTTTGCCCGTCCCCACGGCGAGCAGCGTGACGAGCAAGCCGAGCTGCGACACGGTGCCCCAGGCGAGGATGAGTTTGGCGTCGACATGGCGCAGCGCACCGATCGCGCCCCAGACGATGGTGATGATGCCGAAGGTCAGCCCGAGCGGCTTCCAAGCTTCGGTATCGCGCAGTGCAGGCGCCAGCAGGGCGATCAAGATCACGCCGGCTTTGACCATCGTGGCCGAGTGCAGATAGGCGCTGACCGGGGTTGGCGCAGCCATCGCGCCGGGCAACCACACGTGGAACGGCACCTGCGCCGACTTCGTGGCAGCGGCGATGATCACGAGCACACCCGCCGCTGTGGCTTGGCCGCCCGAGAGCGCAGACAGATCGGTGATCCGTGCCGATCCGGCGGCGTCGACGAACAGCACGAACCCGGCGAGCAACACCAGCCCGCCGCTCGCGGTGATCACCAGTGCCCGGCGGGCGGCGGTGCGGGCCACCGGGTCGGTGTTCTTGAAGCCGACCAAGAGAAACGAGGTGACCGAGGTGAGCTCCCAGAACACGAACAGGGTCCACACGGTCTCGGCCCAGACGAGCCCGAGCATCGCGGTGGAGAACGCCAGCAGCGTGGCGGCGAATCGTCCAACTCCTGCAGCAGACGCCGAGAAGTACCCGCTGGCATAGACGCACACCAGCGCGCCGATCCCCGAGACGAGCACGGCGAGCATCGCCCCCATGGCGTCGACGCGGAAGGCGAACTCGAGGTCGAGTCCGGCGACCCACTCCACACCGACACTCGTGGTGGTCGTGGTGCCGAGCTGGGTCCACGCCCATACGGCGGTGGCGGCCATCGGTGCGCCGGCCAACCACAGCGCGGGCCGCCCGCCGAAGCGGGCCGCAAACGGCGGAACCGCCGCGACGACAACGGCGTGGGCCGCGAGGAGCGCCCAGATCATGAAGAGCTGGTCACGATAGCGAGCGACGGCGGGGGTGGAGAGGCATCGACGGGACGTGGGACGAGGGATCCCGAGACGGCTCAGTATAGGCAATCGTCGATATGCGCCCCTCAATTGACGATTTAGATCGTACGAATTAATCTGCGTAAATGACCTGGGAGCGTCCCACCCGAACCAGCCATCGCCTGCTCAGCGCCACCGAAGAACGGGCGTTGGCCCAGCGGATCGAGGCGGGCCGCGATGCACACGACCGGCTGGACCGGCGGCGCGGTCAGCCGGGCGATCGTGCGCTCGTCGCCGATGCGCATGCTGCGCGGCACGAGTTCATGGAGTGCAACCTGCGACTGGTGCAGAGCGTGGCCAACGGTTTTCGCCTGCCCTCCCACGTCGACCGCGAAGACGCGGTGCAAGATGGCATCGTCGGACTGGAGCGTGCGGTCGAGCGCTTCGACTGGCGTCGCGGCTACAAGTTCTCGACCTATGCCACGTGGTGGATTCGTCAAGCGATCCAACGCGGGTTGGAGACCACGTCGACCACGATTCGCATTCCCGCGCAACGCAGCCGCGAGCTGCGCGCGGCGCACGCCGCGGCGATCGCCACGCCCGAAGACGGGCGGCGGCCGCTCACCGACGACCTGGCCACGATCGATCGGCTGAGCAGCACCGACTCGATCGACCGATTGGTCGGCGACGCTCCGCTGGGTTCCTTGCTCGCCGCCGACGGCGAGTCACCCGACGACCGGGCCCTGCGCGCGGTCACCGACGAAGCGGTGCGCCAACTCGTCGATCAGCTCGACCCGGTGACCCGCTATGCGGTGACCGCACGGTTCGGCCTCGCCGACGACGTGCCGGCCACATACGGCGAGATCGGCACCGAGCTGGGCGTCACCGCACAGGCCGCCCGGCGCCGCGTCGAGCGCGCCTTGCTGCGGATGCGCGACGACGCAGCACGCCTCGTCGCCTAGCGGCCCATTTCGTTGCGCAGCTCGGCGCCGCTCAGGTAGCGGTCGAGATTGTCGAAGAACAGATCGTCGACGCGCCGCGCGGTCGAGTCGGTGGTGCCTGAGTTGTGCGGAGTGATGATCGTGTTCGGCGCATCCCACAACGGATCGTCGGCTGGCAGCGGCTCGGGATCAAAAACGTCGAGTCCCGCTCCGGCGATCGATCCCTCCACCAGCGCAGCCGTCAGCGCCACCTGATCGACGAGCTCGCCACGGCCAACATTGACGAACAGTGCGTCGGCGGGCATCGCCGCGAACGTCGCTGCGCTGACGAGCCCGCGGGTGGCCTCGGTCAGCGGCACGGCGAGCACCAGCGCCCCTGCGCCTCGCACCGCGTCGGTCAAGTCGGCGATCGGCCGCACCGGGTACGGCTCGTCGCCACGCGCCGCACGGCGCACGATTGTCGGCCGCATACCGACGGCGACACCGAGGCGGGCCACCGCCTGTCCGATCGGACCCCACCCGACGATTACCAGCTCGCGGCCGACGAGGTCGACATACCGCTCTGGAGCCCACTCGTGGCGCTGGTGGGCAGCGGTCAATCGAGGCAACTGACGGCTGAGCGCAAGGAGATACATCAGCACCGTTGCGGCGATCGGCTCGGCGCTGGCTCCCGACGATGTGGTCACCCGGACGCCGCGGTCGACGAAGGTCTGGAACACCGGGTGGTCAACGCCGGCCGACATCGTGTGCAACCAGCGCAGGCTGGAGGCCTCCAAGGACACCGCCATGAAGTTCGGAGTGAGCTCGGGCCAGGCGTCATGGCTGAAGAAGGCAAGTGTGAGATCCGCGATGTCTTCGGGAGGAACGACGCGCCCGAGCGCGAGTTCGACGATGCGCACACGGTCGGCATAGGCATCGAGGCGCTCGCGATGACGATCGCGGGTCTCGGCGGTGACCAAGAGCACCTCGACATCGCCGCGAGCATCGTCATCGTTCGGCATTGGCCCGATGGAAGCATGCCCGCGCCAGCGGCGACGGATCGGAGGCTCGCGCTTCGTCTTCTGGACAACCAGCCGGTCACACTGGCGACATGAAGACCGCCGCCACCGACATGCTCGGCATCGAGTTCCCGATCTTTGCCTTTAGCCACTGCCGCGACGTCGTGGCCGCCGTGTCGAAGGCCGGCGGGCTCGGCGTGCTCGGCGCGGTCGCACATACGCCGGAACAACTCGAGATCGATCTGCAATGGATCGAAGACGAGATCGGCGACACGCCCTACGGGGTCGACCTGATCGTTCCGGCAAAGTACGCCGGCGACGAAGACGGGGGCTACACGCTCGAGGACATCGTTGCGCTCATCCCGGATACGCATCGCGAGTTCGTCGACGACATCCTCGCCCGCTACGACGTGCCAGAGCTTCCGCCCGACGACGACACTCGAGCGCCGACGGCGGTGACGGGAAGCAGCGGCGACGCCCCGTTCAGCGCCAACACCGCGGGACCGCAGCTGGAGATTGCGCTGGCCCACCGCACGGCGTTCGTCGCCAATGCGTTGGGACCGCCACCGCAGTTTCTGATCGATCGAGTGAAGGAGGAGGGTCGATTGATCGGCGCGCTTGCGGGACGGCCACAACACGCCGGCCGCCTGATGTCGTTCAGCGTGTTG
>JBCBSO010000005.1:0-18239 GCA_039819205.1 Actinomycetota bacterium | reverse complement strand
GTTCTCGATCACCCCGCGCACCGGCAGGTTGACCTTTTCGGCCATCGCCGCCGACAAGGCGGCGACCTCCTGCGCCGCCGGTTGCGGAGTGGTCACCACATACACCTCGCCGCGCGGGAGATACTGCGACAGCGACAAAGCGATGTCGCCGGTGCCCGGCGGCATGTCGATGATCAAGAAGTCGGGTTCATCCCAGAACACGTCGGTGAGGAACTGCTCGAGCGCCTTGTGCAGCATCGGTCCACGCCAGATCACCGCTTGACCCTGGGGCACGAAGTAGCCGATGGAGATGCATCGCACTCCGTACTGCTCGGGCGGTAGGAGCATTTCATCGATCACGGTCGGGTCGCGATCGGTGCCGAGCATGCGCGGGATCGAGTAGCCGTAGATGTCGGCATCGACGACGCCCACCGAGTGGCCTTGGGCGGCGAGCGCGACTGCCAGATTGGTCGTGACGCTCGACTTGCCGACGCCGCCCTTGCCCGACGAGATCAACAGTGGGCGGGTCTTCGAGGAGTTCTTGGCAAAGGGGATCTCGCGGCCCTCGGCATGACCCTGTGCTGGGGCGCTGCCGGCGGTTGCGCCAGCGTCGCCGTGCAGTTGACGGCGCAACGCTTCGCGCTCGTCGTCGGTCATCACCGTGAAGTCGACATCGATCCGGTCCACCCCGTCGAGCGCAGTTCCCGCCTCGCTGACCCGCCGGGTGATCTCACCTTTGAGCGGGCAGCCGGGCACGGTGAGTGCGATCTGCACACCAACCGAACCATCGCCGCGCAGTTCGATGTCGCGCAACATGTTGAGATCGACGATCGAGCGGTGCAACTCGGGGTCCTCCACCGGGCGGAGGGCATCGACGATCTGCTCCCGAGTAACGGTCATGGGCTTCATTATGGAGTCGGTACGGCGATCCACACCCGCCGTGCGCCGTATTTGCACTACGCGGACAGGAGAAATTCCCCTAGACTTCGTGTATGGCCGCGTCGCCGGCGTTTACCGCGACGGTGTCTGCGATCACCGACGCCTTTGGTGATCCGACCCGTCGGCGCATCTATCTCTTCGCTCGCGACCACTCACCGCACGAATCATCGAACAGCGATGCCTCGGCGAACGAGGCACCAGGCGTGACCGCGGCAATGGTCGCCGCAGAAGTCGGAGTGCACGCCAATGTCGCCCGCCATCACCTCGACAAGCTCGCCGCTGGCGGGTACCTCGAAGTGTCCACGGCCAAAGCGCCAGGGAGCGGCGCTGGCCGTCCATCGAAGCGTTATGTCGCCACCGGCGACGCCGGCCGTCGCGAGCTCGACTTCCCGCTGCGCAGCGACGATCTGTTGCTATCGCTGCTGGGGCGGGCGCTCGATCGGCTCCCCCAGGACGAGGCCGAAGCGATGGCCGAAGCGGTCGGTCAGGAGTACGGCGCAGCGATGGCTGCAGGGCTGACCGGCGACGCCCTGGCCGCCGGCCAGCGGTCGATGCGCTCGGCGATTCAAGCGGTGGCCGACGCACTCACCGCACACGGCTTTGCTGCACATGCCGAAGAGCGCAACGACCGCCTGCGGATCATCAACAACCATTGTCCGTTCGGTGATGTCGCCGCCGAGCACCCGGTGATCTGCGCCGTCGATCGCGGCATGGTGCGCGGGATGTTGGCTGCATTGCATGCCGCCGACGAGGACGGCGAGCTCGGCACGATCATCACCGAGTCGAGTCTCGCCGCCGGCGACACCTTCTGTGCCACGTCGGTCTGAGCGACCTCCGGTTGAGCGACTGCGCTCAGCCGACGTCTGCGCACGCAGGTGGCGGGCGCCGGTGCGACAGCTAGCGTGACCCGCCGTGGACGTACGTATCGGAGTCACCCAAGCCCCTCGTGAGCTCAACGTCGAGCTGGCCGACGACGCCGACCGCGACGACCTGAAGGCGCGCATCGAAGCGGCGCTAGGCGGCGCCTCCGACGTGTTGTGGATCACCGACAAACGCGGCCGCGAGGTTGGCGTGGCAGCCGCCAAGATCGCCTACGTCGAGGTCGGCTCCTCCGACGATCGACGCATCGGCTTCGGCGGGTGACGACCGACCGGCCACCTGTGCCGGTCGACCTCGACCTGGTGTTCGTCACCGGGAAAGGTGGTGTCGGCAAGACCACCGTGGCCGCCGCGCTCGCGCTGCTCGCCGCCCGTGCCGGACGTCGCACGCTGGTGTGCGAGATGGATGCCAAGGGTGCCTTGGCGTCGGCGTTCGATGTCGGTCAGCTGCGCTTCGAGCCGACAGCGATTGACGACCACCTGTACGCCATCACCATGAACACCGAGGACGCGCTACGCGAGTACCTCCGCTTGTTCGTGCGCGTGCCGCTCATCGGACGCATCGGGCCACTCGCTTCGACGTTCGACTTCGTCGCCGATGCGGCGCCCGGGGTGAAGGAGATTCTCGGCGTCGGCAAGTTGTGCTACGAGGTGCGCGAGCGGCACTACGACCTGGTGATCGTCGACGCCGACGCCACCGGACACGTCGTGTCGCAAATCGGCGCGCCACGCGTGATCCGCGATCTGGTGCAGGTCGGTCTCGTGCGCGACCAGACACAGTGGATGCTCGACATCCTCGAGGACCCGGCACGAACTGGCGTGGTCGTCACGACCACACCGGAGGAGATGCCCGTAGTCGAGACAATCGAACTGCTCGGCGAGCTAACGCCACGCACCGGCGTACACCCGTGCCTGGTGGTGGCCAACCGAGTCCTGCCGGGACTCTTCAGTACCCGCCAGGCGACGATCGCCAAGCGGCTCGACGCAGCGGTCGATCTGCTGGTCGACGCCGCGGGCGCCGATGTCGCCACCGTGTTGACCGCCGCCCGCATCACCGAGGCGCGCCGGCGTATGGGGGAGCGACACCTGGACACACTGCGCGCCGCGGTTGCGGAGCTTCCCGCGCCGATCGCCGACACTCCGCTCGTCACCGTGCCTGAGTTACTCACTCGGGCGTCGGGGCCACGGGTCGTGCATGCGGTCGCCGACTCGCTCGCCGCCGAGCTGCTACCGACATGACCGGCATCGATTCGGTACTCGCCAGCCGCGAGATGGTGCTCGTCGCCGGGTCGGGCGGGGTCGGGAAGACCACCGTCGCCGCGGCAATGGGCATCGCTGCTGCGTCGCGCCGCGGGCGCAAGGTCCTCGTGCTCACCGTTGATCCGGCGCGCCGCTTGGCGACCGCGCTCGGGCTTGATGACTTCGGCAGCGACGCCGTGCGGATCGACGCCGACCGCCTACCGCCGCGCACTCGCGGCGAGTTGTGGGCGGCGATGCTCGACACGAAAGCTGGATGGGACGAGCTGATCCGCCGCCACGCCCCGGACGCAGCCACTCGCGAGGCGGTGTTGGCCAACCCGCTGTATCAGAACATCACTCGGCGCTTCGTGCACAGCCACGAGTACCTGGCGATGGAGAAGCTGCAGGAGCTGCACGCGACCGGCGAGTTCGATGTGGTGATCGTCGATACACCGCCGTCGCGTCATGCGTTGTCGATCCTCGATGCGCCAGCCCGGATGCGCGAGTTCTTCGGTAGCCGACTGCTGCGCTGGCTGACCGTTCCGTATCGATCGCGACTGTTCACGTTTGCGTCACGACCCTTCTACCAAGTGGCCGATCGAGTGCTTGGATCGCGGTTCCTGCAGGACATCGCCGATTTCTTCATCCTGTTCCAGGCGATGGAGTCGGGATTCGTGCGCCGCGCCCGCGACGTCGAGCGGTTGCTTGCAGACCCGCGCACCGCATTCGTTGTGGTCACGACCTTGGAGACGGCGCCGAGCCACGAAGCGCGCTACCTCGTGCGCGAGCTGCGTCGCCGTGACATGGCGGTCGGCGCCGTGGTCGCCAACCGCGTGCTCCCTGGCGAGTTGGCATCGGAGGGCGCCGCCGCGTCAGCCGAACAACTGCTCGCCGCCGTGAACGACGACACCGCCGCCAACGATGACACGGCTGAGCCCGGGCTGGTGGCGGCGATCGCCGAGCGCATCGGGGCCCGACAGTCGGCGGTGGCGGCCACGCTCGTGCGCATCGGCGAGCGATTCGACGACATTGCGCTCGTTGCCGGGCGCGAGCTGCAGCGCCGCCGCGAACTCGCCGAGCTGGCGCCGACGATTGCGCTGCCATGGCTCGACGACGATGTTCACGACCTCGACGGACTGGCCACGCTCTCGGCGCGTCTGCGCAGCCCGGTCGACTAGGCCAGTTCGACAGCCCACATCGACACGGCCCCGAACGACCGCGGAGCATCGGCCCGTCGGCGCGTCGACCCATCACGGTGTGGAATCGGGCAGACTCTCGAACGATGACTTCTCTCGCCGAGATCACCCGCGCGCAGACCGCCTTGTCGCGCGGCGATGCCGATCACCTGCACCGGTTGACCGCCGAATGGGCATTCCTCGCCGACCTGTGCTTCGCCGACCTCCTGTTGTACGTGCGCTCGCGCACCGGCCGCTGGGTGGTCGCCGACCAAGTGCGACCGGCGACCAATCAGACGATGTATGCCATCGATCTCGTCGGACACGCCGCCGACGACGAGCAGGCCGAGCTGATCGAACATGCGGCCTCCAACGGCGTGCGCATCGAGGGGCAGCTTGCCGCTGACGAGCCCACGGCAGTCGGTCGCATGCTGGCGATTCCGGTGCGACGAGACGGCTCCACGATCGGTGTGATCGGCAAGCACTGGATGGTCCGGACCGGTCGGCCACTGGGTGAACTCGAGCGCAACTACCTGCACATCTTCGACGAGTTCGTGACGATGATTGAGGGCGGGACCTTTCCATTCGCCGGGCGGGTCGCAGACTCGAGTGCGGCGCCGCGCGTCGGTGATGGGGTGCTGACGCTTGACGCCGGCGGCGCCGTGACGTTCGTGTCGCCCAACGCCAACTCGGCGCTGCACCGCGTGGGGATTCAGGCCAACGCTGTCGGGATGCGCCTCGCTGAGCTCGGCTTCCACGACGGCCCCGTGCGGCAAGCGTTTGAGCGTTGCGAGCCGGTGGTCGAGGAATTCGAGCAGGGCACCGACGTGACACTGCTGTGTCGCTGTGTCCCGATTGTGCGCCGCAACGATGGAGGTGGGCGTGTCGACGGGGCGTTGTTGCTCGTGCGCGACGTCACCGAGCTACGCAAGCGCGATCGATTGCTCCTGAGCAAGGACGCCACGATTCGCGAGATCCATCATCGGGTGAAGAACAACCTGCAGACGATCTCGTCGCTGCTGCGCCTCCAGGCGCGCCGGTTGACGAATCCAGAAGCGAAAGCGGCGGTGTCCGAGTCGGTGCGTCGGATCCGAACGATCGCCCTCGTGCACGAGTCGTTGTCGCGTGAGCCGGGCGAGGACATCGCGTTCATCGAGATCGTCCGACCGCTGCTGCGGCTGGCCGAGGAAGGACTGCAGTCGCCGGACCGGCCGCTGCAGTTCTCGGTGAGCGGCGATGGCGGCCGGATCCCGGCGCACACGGCCACGCCGCTCTCGGTGGTGTTGACCGAACTTCTGCAGAACGCGGTCGACCACGGCTTCGTCGAGGGCGGTACCGGGAGCAGGGTCAGCGTGGCGTTGGCGCACACCGAGGGTCGGCTCGACATTCGAGTCGTCGACGACGGCCAGGGGGTGGCGGCGGACTTCGACCTCGAGCAAACGACCGGGCTCGGTCTGTCGATCGTCCGCACGCTGGTGACCACGGAACTCAACGGCACCATCGACATCCGCCCTGCAAGTGCCGACGACCTGCGCGCTGCGGGCATCGGCAGCGACGGTGACGAAGCGACGGGGACCGTGATCGAATTGAGCGTGCCCACCGTCGATTGATCGGTGTTGTGACAGTAGGGGTCAGACCCCAAGTGTCACGAGCGACGCCACGGGTCCAGCCGTCCGCGTATGCGTGACACTTGGGGTCTGACCCCTACTGTCACATCGCCGTGTTTCAGCTGGCGCGGGCGGCGCGTGCAGCTGCGGCACGTCGCCGGCGAATCACGCGGCGCTCTTCCTCGGTGAGACCGCCCCAGATGCCCGAGTCCTGGTTGGTGTCGAGGGCAAAGTCGAGGCAGGCCGCCGCCACCGTGCACTGATCGCAGACCTCTTTGGCACGTGCGATGTGCACCAGCGCTACCCCTGTGGTCCCGACCGGAAAGAAGAGCTCCGGGTCGGTATCGCGGCACAGCGCATCGTCGCGCCATTCGTATTCCGCGGCTCCCAGGGTCAGGCTGGACGCAAGGATCGACACGTTGGTGCTCCTCGAAGGTTAGGTGTGAAGATGTGGGGGGATGGACTGCCGGGTCGGCGGCAGGCGGTTCCGGCAAACAGCACGCGAACGGCGGGCTAAATCTAGAGCTCGATCGACGGCCTGACAAGGGCCGTTGGTCCGCACATCGCTCATTCGTCGGCCCACAGTGCCGCTGACCAGCCGCGATGACGACCGCTTCGTTCGATTGCGTTCGTGCTGCGCCGCCGCTCGCCGATGGCGGGCGCCGATCCGAGCGGGCACACTGCACGAGTGCTCGTGATCGCTCACCGTGGCGCCTCCGCCGATGCGCCAGAGAACACCCCCACTGCCTTTGGCCTCGCCGAGGCCCAGGGCGCCGACGGCGTCGAGCTGGACGTGCGCCACGCCACTGATGGCACGCTCGTCGTCACCCACGATCCGCTCCCACCGGCGATCGACGCGGACGCCACTGGGCAGGTCGATCTGCGGACCGCGTTGGCGTCGATGCGCACCGACACGTTGGTCAACGTGGAGATCAAGAACCTCGCCTCCGACGGCGGTAGCGATCCGACGATGGCAGTGCTGGAGCCCGTGCTCGCCGAGTTGCAGGCTGCGGGACCGCCGCAACGGTGGCTCGTGTCGTCGTTTTCCGCAGCGACGATCGACGCCTGCCGGGGGCTCGCCCCGGAGATCGCCGTTGCGCTCCTCACCGGTCGTGTCGACGACGATCGATTGGCGCGCGCTGCCCGATGTGGCTACGTCGCGGTCCATCCCCACGAGTCGACAATCGACGCGGAATTGGTCGAGCGCTGTCACGCGGCGGGACTCGCCGTCACCGCGTGGACCGTCAACGACGTTGATCGCATGGCTGAGTTGGCCGAACTGGGTGTTGATGGCGTCGTCACCGACGTACCGGCGGTGGCGCGCGGGATCGTGGCTGCGGCGACCCCGGTCAGGACCCCGGTCAGGAGCCCGGTGAGTTGGCCACGCTGGCCTCGCCAGGGAACACCAGCTTGACCGCGTTGGGGACGTGGTCGAACTCGAGCCGGTTCGTCGAGCCCAACGCATCGCCGTCGACCTGATACGGAAACGGGTGCTCGTGTTCGATCACGAGGTGCTCCACGTCGACGCGCACGTCGAGCGACGAGGTCGGGGTGACCCCGCCGCCACGCAATGCGCCAGCCAGTGAGCCGAGGATCGCCGTTGCCCGCATCGTGGTGAACGTGACCGCCACCAGACCTCGATCGAGCGTGGCCGCTGGCGACAGGTCGAGCGGTCGGTTGCCGAGATAGGTGTAGGGATTGGTGTTGAGCACGATCGAGAAATAGCCGTCGTCGACGTCGGGCCCGCCATCGCCGTGCACTCGAAAGTGGGGGACGTGCCGGTCGTACCCGCGTAGCCACGTCGTCAGTCCGGCGGTGATGAACAGCGGGTGTCCCAGCCAGCGCTTCAGCGAGCCGCGACGTTCGACCTGCTCCACCACGGCAGCGTCGAACCCGATGCCGGTGTGGAAGCAGAAGAAGCGCCCATTCACCTTGCCCAACCCGATCGGTTCGATGTGCTCCGCAGCGATGCCGTCGGCGAGGAGGTCCGCTGCGGTCACCGGATCGTTTGGCATGCCGAGGGTGCGGGCGAACACGTTGGTTGAGCCTCCGGGAAGCACACCGAGCGCAGTGTCGGTCCCGGCGATGCCGGTCGCCACCTCGTTGAGCGTCCCGTCACCGCCGAAACCGACGACCACGTCGATCCCGCGCCGTGCCGCGTCGGCCGCGAACCGCGTGGCGTGACCGCGGCGGTTGGTCTCGACCACCTCCACGTCGGCGTTTTGGCCCAACCGGCGGTGGACGACCACGGTGTTGCGCGCGGTCACCGACGAGGCAAACGAGTTGACGATCAGCAAGACCCGCAAGCCGCTCACTGTAAGGCCCGAAGTGGCATTGTCCTGACCGGATCGGTCTCCCGCGCGCAGCGCACGGCGGGCGGCCAGAGCGCCAGCGTCGGGAGCTCGGGAGGCGAGGGTGAGCCCGCCAGGGCGACCGAGCCCGAACAGTTTGGGAGGGTGACGTACCGGCCGGTAGCGTCGGGCGCCGTATGCATGTGATCGTTTGTGTCAAACAGATCCCCGATCCGGCGCTGCCAGGGGAGCTCGATCCGGCGACCAACACGCTCAAGCGTGAGGGCAAGCTGATTCTCGACGAGTCCGATGGTTACGGCGTCGAGATGGCGTTGCAGCTGGTCACCGCAGCTGGCGGCGGCGAGGTGAGCCTGGTGTCGATGGCCCCGAACGACGAGGTCAGCGGTCTGCGCACCGCGCTCGCCATGGGTGCCGCCAAGGCGGTGCTCGTGTCGGATCCGACGCTCTCGGGCGCCGATGCGCTCACGACCGCCAAGGTGCTCGGTGCGGCGACCAAGAAGCTCGACGATGCCGACCTGATCCTGGCTGGCACCGAGTCGTCCGACGGCTACACCGGCACTGTGCCGGAACAGCTCGCAGAGGTGCTCGGCCTGCCGTCGGTCACGTTTGCCAAGACCGTCGAGGTTGCCGATGGTGCCCTCAAGGTCGACCGTCAGTCCGAGGCCGGCTACGACGAGGTGACCTGTCCGTTGCCCGCAGTGGTGTCGGTCACCGCTGGCGTCGTCGAGCCCCGGTACCCGAGCTTCAAGGGCATCATGGCGGCGAAGTCGAAGCCAGTCGACACCGTCACGCTGGGCGACCTCGGTGTGGAGAGCGTGTCGTGGGCACAGAGCATTGTGGCCGTCGACGATGCGCCCGAGCGCGAGGCCGGCGAGATCATCGAAGACGATGGCGAGACGTTCACCAAGATCGTCGAGTACCTCGACAACTTGAAGGTCATCTGAGGCGAGCGGGACAAAGGAGTCAACGATGGGAATCGACAACATCTGGGTGTATGCCCAAGCCGCCAACGGCGAGCCGACAACCGGCACACTCGAACTGATCACCAAGGCACGCGAGCTCGGTGGCAACGTCGCCGCCTTCCTTGGCGGAGACGCTGCGCCAATCGCGGGAGCGCTCGGCGAACACGGCGCGACGAAGGTCTACGCCACCGGCGACCTCGGCGGGTCCCTACCGGGCGTGGCCGTCGCAGCGGCAATGCAAGCCGTGATCGACGGCGGCGACAGCCCCGACCTGATCATGTTCCCGCAGTCCTACGAGGGCCGCGACGTCATGAGCCGGCTGTCGGTCAAGCTCGACCGCACGGTACTGACCAACTCCACCGAGATCGCGGTCGACGGCGACGCCGTCAAGGTGACCACGCCGGTGTTCGGCGGGACCAAGCTGGTCACGTCGCAGTTCACCGGAGAGGGTCCCTACCTCGCGGCCTTCCGGCCGAAGAGCTTCGCCGCCGAGCCGTCTGGTGGCGGCGCGGCCGAGGTCGTTGCAGCAGCGGTCCCCGACCTGGGGACCATTGGCGCGGCGACGGTGACGGCGGTACACGTCGAGGAGACGACCGGGCCGAAGCTCGACGAGGCCGCCGTGGTGGTCGCCGGCGGGCGTGGACTCGGTGAGGCCGACAAGTTTGAGATGATCGAGAGCCTGGCCAAGGCGCTCAACGGCGCGCCGGGTGCCACCCGGGCGATTGTCGATGCCGGCTGGGTGCCGTACGCGTTGCAGGTCGGCCAGACCGGCAAGGTTGTGAAGCCGACCGTGTATGTCGCCGCCGGGATCTCGGGCGCTACGCAGCACATGGTGGGGATGAAGGGTTCGAAGAACATCATCGCCATCAACAAGGACGCCGAGGCGCCCATCTTCGGCGTTGCCGATCTCGGCATCGTCGGCGATGTGCACAAGGTGCTGCCGAAGCTGATCGAAGCGCTCCAGGCGCGCGGCTGATCTGCAGCCCTGATCGGCGCGGTTGATCCGCGCCGTTGATCGGCAAGTGATCGAAGCCGCCGCCGACCCGCCTACGCGGCGTCGGCGGCGTTGATCGCCCAGGCCACGCCATCGGTCTGATCTTCGACCGCCAGGCGCAGGGTCCATCCCAGGTCGGGCTCGAACGCGTCCCATCGGTACCACCGCAACGCGGCGGCGACGGCGCCGAGCTCATCTGATGCGATCGGCCAGCGGTCGAGAATGTCGCCGAGCGCAGCCAAGACCCACCACGCGCCGAAGCGTCCGGTGGCCGCACCGCGGCGTCGGCCGTGGGCTCCGCCCGACGCGCCGCACCACGCCAGCCAGGTCATCGCGTGTTGCGGCGTGAGTCGGACCATGCGCGCCCGGCGGACGCCGAGGGCGCCGATCGCTGCTGCTGCGTTGCCCTCGACGCATGCGGTGTCGATGGTGCCGTTCGACTCGGCGGTCCACACTTCGACCAGTTGGCGGACAGCGAGGTCGACGTCGTCGTCGAGGCGCTCGGCGTCGATCGTCGTGACGAGCTCCTCGGTTGGCGTCGGGAGACCTGGGCGATCGCAACGCACGTCGTTGTCGCGGTACTCCGCAAGTGCATACGGCGGTTCCCACGACGCCACCTCGGTGGGGATGTCGAGCACGTCAGGGAGTGCCGCCGAGTCGACGGCGTCGCCGCGCAACACCCGCTCGTGCGCGGTGAACGCCGCGACGGGACCGGGATCGAGCAGGGGCGCAAGGTCAGCCCACGAGTGGTGTTGCGCGGCCACCTCGGGCAGCGGGCCGATGGCGAATCGGCCGCTATCGGGATCATCGAGCACGGTCGCCACGAACTCGGGGGTAGCGAGCAACACCAGCCGATACTCGGCCAGTGTCGCCGCGGGCCACAGCTGGCGCCCCGTGGCCACGGCGGCGCGGGCGCGTCGGCGAACGCGGTCCAGCCCCTCCCAGTCGCAGGTAGCGGTGCGATCGTCGATCAGGCGCACTAAACCATCAAGGTCGGCGCGATGGATCAGACCGTCGAGATCGTCGTCGGCGTTCACACCGGCGATCTCTACACCAGCGGCCAGGGGTAGCGGCGCCCGCTCGGGTCGGTGGGGAACTCGCGCGCCGTGACCACGCGCCGCGCTCGCTCGGCGATCGCCTCCACCTCGTCGTCGGCGAGCAGCGCGGTGATCTCCAGCGGAACGCGTTGGCACAGCGGCGCCACGGCGTCGAGCAACTCGTCGTCGATCGGTTCGCCGCCGAACTCCCAAATCACCGTGCGTAGCTTGAAGTCGGCGGCGAAGCAGAGGCCGTTGTCGATCGCCCATACCTCGCCCGGGGTGGTGTCGTCGGGCGGGACGAGAAGGCAGTGGCCGCTCTTGCGGTCGGTGTTGTTCGCCAGCAGGTCGAGCAGCGCGATCTTGCGTAGCTGATCGTGCAACTCCGGATGGTTCTCGTGAATCGTGAAGTAATGCTCACGGTGATCGGCGAGCACGAACCACTGCACCGAGCCTTCGCCGAGGGGGCCGTCGCGGAGCACGGTCGGCGGCACGACGTGTGTTCCGAGTGCCTCGCTCAATAGGTAGGTGGCAACTTCGCGGCGGTGTAACCCGGGCTCGAAGTCCCACAGTGGGCGTTCACCACGGGTGGGTTTGTAGATCGCCGGGTGTTGCTTGCCGTCGTGTACGACGTGGACCAAGAAGGTGGCGTTGCTGCTGTAGGGCATCCGACCGTCGACCTCGATGTCGCCGCGCCGGAGATGGTCGATCGGATCGTCGATCGGATCGACTCGTAGTTGGACGCCGGTCTGTTCGTCGGTCATCGGCGGGGATGGCGATCGGCGATCAGTTCATCCGCGGGCAGGCGTGGCCGTCGGGGTCCATCGGATTGCTGCACCAGGTACACGACGGTCGGCCGGCGCCGATCACGCCGTCGGCGTGCTCACAGAAGGCGAGCGCTTGACCGCGGTTCACGAATACTCGGACGTGGCCGCGGCTGTCGTCGTCGATGAACTCGCCTTCTTCGTCGACCTCACCAACCTCTTCGAGCTGGATGAGTACGCGATCTGCGGCGCGGTCGTAGCCGAGTCCGACCGGCCCGAGGACGAACGCGGCGTCGACCGGTTCGATGAGGTCGAGGGCGCTCGGGAGCGGCTTGTCCTCGGCAGGAGGTAAGTCACTGAGCACCTTGCGGAGGTACTCGGCGATCGCCGCCGCCTGCTGCTTCTCGCACTTCAGCGTCACCCGCTGTCCGTCCGCTCGGGCCTGCAGGAAGAACGTGCGCTCCCCGGGCCGCCCTTGCGTGCCAACCGTAAATGCGTCGACCTCGTCGAACTCATAGAACACCGTCATGAGGCGTTCACCGATGCGAGGGAGCGAGCGCCAACGAGCGAGCGGGTGGCCGCGGCCTGCGTGGCCGAGGAACGCTGCAAGACGGCCTGCGTGGCCGGGGAACGCTGCGAAACGGTCATGAGGTGACGCTCCCGAGGGTCGCCGATGCGAGGGAGCGAGCGCCAGCGAGCGAGCGGTCATCCGCGGCCTGCGTGGCCGGGGAACGCTGCAAGACGGCCTGCGTGGCCGGGGAACGCTGCGAAACGGTCATGAGGGGGCGAGTTCGGTGAGCGGGCGGCCGGTGGAGTTAACGGCGAGAACGATTGGGCCGCCGGCGGTGTAGGTGATCGCGGTGATCGATGCCGGGCTGATCACGGTGCGTTGGAACAGGTCGAGGTGGGTGCCGGCGGCATGGGCGACGGCCGCCTTGATCGTGTCGGCGTGCGACACGCACACGATCGTGTCGCCGCGATGGTCGGCGCACAGTGCGGCGATGGCGTCGACCATGCGGGTCTGCATCTCGGTGAAGCTCTCACCACCGGGGAAGCGAAAAGTCGACGGCGCGCGCTGCACGGTCTGCCACTCGGGCAACTTCATCAGGTCCTTGAGCGCGCGGCCGGTCCACTCGCCGAACTCGCACTCGATGAGCCCGCGGTTGGTGCGTGTGCGCAGGCCGCAGGCTTTGGCGATCGGTGCAGCGGTTTCCTTGGCTCGTTCCAGCGGTGAGCTGTACACCGCAGCGACGTTCTTCAGCTCGCCGATGCGGGCGGCCGCGATCGCCGCCTGCTCGTGTCCAGATTCGGCCAGGTGCAGACCTGCGGCCCGACCGGGCAGTACTTGACCGGTCGTTGGTGTCTGGCCGTGCCGCACGAGGAGCACTGTCGTCGGCTTTGGCCCCGACGGGCTGCGTCGGCGTGCCGCTCGCTTTTTCTTGGTGGCTGTGGTGCGCGTCGCCATGAGGTGTTCTCCAACCTAACGTCGCTCGGCGTGACTCCACTCGCCCAGCTCGAAGCCGAGGTGATCCAGTGTCGATCGTGTCCACGGCTCGTCGCGTGGCGCGAGCAAGTCGCAGTCGAGAAGCGCGCGGCCTATCGCGACGAAGCGTATTGGGGTCGGCCGATTCCGGGCTTCGGTGATCCGGCGGCGCGCATCGTTGTGCTCGGCCTTGCGCCTGCTGCGCATGGCGCGAATCGCACCGGCCGCGTGTTTACCGGCGACCGCAGTGGCGACTGGCTCTTTCGAGCGATGTACCGCGCGGGCCTGGCCAGTCAGCCGACCTCGGTGGCGCTCGACGATGGCCTTCGACTGGAAAACGCCTGGGTCACCGCCGCGGTCAAGTGTGCTCCGCCGGCGAACAAGCCGACGACCGAAGAACGAGACCTGTGCGCGCCGTTCTTGCAGCGTGAGCTCGCGCTGCTCGACGCCCAGGTGGTGGTGTGTCTGGGTCAGTTCGGTTACCAGGCAGCCGCCCGTCACTTCGACCTACGCCCGAGACCGCGCTTCGGTCACGGCGTCGAGGTGGTGATTCCCGACGGTCCGGTGCTCCTGTGCTCCTTCCACCCCAGCCAGCAGAACACCTTTACCAAGCGGCTCACCGAGCCGATGCTCGACGCGGTGTTCGCTCGGGCGGTCGAACTCGCAAGTTGACGCGGCGCCAGTTATGCCAGGGCGTCTGCGAGCGCTTGGCCAACTAGGGCGTGGATCATGCGGGCGTCGCTGAGCACGGTCAGTAGCGAGAAGAATCCGTGGATCTGCCCGGCCACATGCACATGGCTGGTGTGCACGCCGGCGTCTGACAACCGAGCTGCGTAGGCGATGCCTTCGTCGCGCAGCGGATCGAATCCGGCGGTAATCACGAGTGCCGGTGGTGCCGCTGCCAATCGCTCCTCGGTCTCGTGCAGCGGTGACACGCGGGGGTCGTCCAGTGCGCCCTCGTCGCCGGCGAGGTAGTGGTCGACGAACCAGCGCATCGCTGCAGCGGTGAGGAAGTAGCCATCGCCATTCTCCTGGTAGGAGTCGTAGGTGTGCTGATCGATTGCCGCTTGGGCATCGGCCACTGGGTAGATCAGTAGTTGGAAGCGCAGCGGAATCGGCGCGTCGTTGGCGACCGCTGCGGCCAGGTTGGCGCCCGCCGAGTCGCCGGCGATGGCGATCCGGTCAGGGTCGATGCCCAGTTGGTCGGCGGACTCCCGCGCCCAGCGGGTGGCAGTGAGGCAGTCGTTCAACCCAGCGGGAAACGGGTCCTCCGGAGCGAGCCGATAGCCGACGCTGAGGACCGCGTGGCCGCTGCGGTTGGCCAGCGAGCGGCACACGGTCTCGTGGCCGTCGAGGTCGCCGGTGACCCATCCGCCGCCGTGGATCCAGATCGTCAGCCCGGTGATGTCGTCGTTGCTGTGATACAGCCGGGCTGGTACGCCGCCGGCGTCGACATCTTCGATGTGGTGGCATTCGCCGCTCGCTGGGGCGCGCAGGGCGGCACGCCCCTCGCGCGCCTCGTCGGGTGTCACCGTGTGGATCTCGGGGAGTTCCAACGACTCCACGAAGGCGAGAACCGCGGCGGCTTCGGGGTGCAGCTGCATCGGCGAATTCTGGCAGCCGCCGACCCCGTCACTTGGCCCGTGGCACCGATAGCATCGAGAAGCCGTGAAGCCCCGTCGTCTCGCCGCCATCGTTGCGCTCAGCGTTGTGGCCGTCGGTTGCGTGTCGGATCCAAGCGCCAACCGTGTTGCCCAAGACCTGATCAACACCCTGGCGACCACCGAGGAAGAGCGCGAGTGCATGCTCGAGGTGCTCGAGGGTTACGACAACATCGACGATCTGGGGAACGACGCCAACAGCGACACGCCCGCAGTTGCCGAGGCGGCAAACGAAGAGCTCGACCGCTTCCAGGCCGACCTCGAAGCCTGCCGCATCGCCGGCTGATCACCGCGCCCGGCTCCTACCGATGAGCCGAACCCACCCATCTACGGGTTTCGCTGACCGCAGCTCGTGCGGGTTTCCCACCGATGAGCCGAACCCACCCATCGCCGGGTTTCGCTCATCGCAGCTCGTGCGGGTTTCCCACCGATGAGCCGAACCCGTCGGTGCACGGGTTTCGCTCATCGCAGGCGCGGCAGCCGGCCACCGTCACGCGGTGGTGGCGGCAGCCTTCTTCTTCTTTTTGGGCGGCGGAACACCAATGGCGGGCGCGGCGTCGGCGTCTTTCGGCCAGCGGCGGCGGCTGACGATCGACAGCATGCGCAGCAGCTTCATCGCCTTTTCGTCCTCTTGGGCGGGGCGGGAGATGATCGAGCCGTCGGCGATCATTCGGTTGATCACCTCTTCGCCGAGTTCGCTGCGCACGATCGTGAGGGTCCAGTCGTTGTCTTCGCCGATCCCGCCGGTAGCGATGTCGGAGTGCTCGGCCGCAAAGTCGGGGCAGCTCTTGCACCCCTCACGGGTCCAGGCGTGGCACTCCTTCAGATCGATCTCGTGATACGAGCCGTCCTTCATCCAGATCTGGAACACGCCCTTGATGTTCATCTTCACCATGTCTTGCTTCTTCAGCCCGTACTTGGCCTCGAACAACTCGGTGAAGATCGCATCGTCGAACGTCTTCGAGCACAACAGGCCGATGTTGAACAGGAACGGCTTGGACACCTTGCCGGCCTTGCGGTCCCACATCACCGGTGGCGACGAGGTCTGGCACCCCATGCCAACCAACGCCAACCGCTCGAAGCCCTTCTCGCGCGCCTCGGGCAGTGCCAGCGGGTTGGCGCAGTAGGTGTAGCGGCTCCCGGCGGTGGCCAAGATCTCGTCACGCGTGGAGACCACGGCGGGCTTGGCCTTCCATGCGTCGTCGTCTTCCACACCGGAGACCAGCGCGGCGTCGATGTAGTCGTGCTCACGCAGCCACAAGAGCATCGCCGAGACGAACCCGCCGTCTTGGCCCATCTCGTGGACCATCTTGTCGGACGCGCGGGTGAGCAGGAGCTGGCGCCAGATCCCCGACATCTCGTCGGGTTCGCGCACGCGGCCGAAGAGGTGCATGTCGGCCGCTGGTTCCCAGGCTCGGAACCGGGGACATGCTCGGGTGCAGGTGGTGCAGCCGCCTTGCTCGCCGAACCCATGGAGGCAGTTGTCAGCGCCAAGCTCCTCCTCGAGGTGGAACGGCAGATACTTGCCTTCCTCGTGTTCGTAGCCGATCACGTCGTGGGGACAGGTGACCACACAGCCTGAACAGCCCGTGCAGAGCCCAGTCGTGATCACCTCGGCGTACAGCTCTTTCCACTGTGCGGTCCATCGACCGGCCTTGGCCGGTGGGACTGCGGGGGCATCGCTTTCGACTGCCGTCATATGCCGATCGTAGGCGACCGCCCTGCGCGGCGAGCAGCCCGTGTCGGCGATCGGTGTGGTTCGTAGAATCGAACTCGTGGCGACGACGGTGTATCCCGCGGTGCGCGCCGATGAGCTGCGCACCAAACGTGAGATCGCGGGCGCGTTCTTCGCGTCTGGATCGCCGCGCGTCATCACCGCAGTGGTGCTCGTGGTCGCCGTTGCCCGGCTCGTGGTGGGCTCGTGGAGCTGGTCCGACGTTGCGGTGCTCGGCATCACGCTGGTGGCGGCCGGCATCGTCGAATGGGTGCTGCACATCGGATTACTGCACGCCAGCGACGATGCGTGGACCACCCGCGCGCTCGGCACCGGAGTGGGACACAAGAAGCACCACCTCGATCCGCCCGACATGCAGTGGTTGTTGCTGGGGCCCATCGATGCAGCCGTGTTCGCTGCGCTCATCGCCATCGGCACGGCCGCGTGGACGATCCCGGCAGCGGCGATCGCCAACGCGCTGTTCGGTTGGTCGATCGGCCTGCTGACGACGTTCGTCACCGGGTTGTTGTGCGCCTACCTGGCGTTCGCGCACTACGAGTGGACGCACCTGTTGGTGCACACCCGCTATCGGCCGAAGACCCGGTACTACAAGCGGCTCGCGCGCAACCATCGCCTCCACCACTTCCGCAACGAGCGGTATTGGCTGGGAATCACGTCGAATCTCGGCGATCGCGTGATGCGCACGTATCCGGCCGACAGGTCGGACGTACCGCTGAGCGACACCGCGCGCACGCTCTCCTGATCGGGCCATCGCCGTGGCAGCGTTGTGGTACGTCTCGCACCCCGAGGTCAGAATCGACGGTGATGTGCCGGTGCCTCGATGGGGTCTGACTGACACGGGGCGGGCGCGCGCCACGACGATGTGCGAGCAACCGTGGATTGGCGATATCGAACGCATCGTGTCGAGCGACGAAACCAAGGCACTTGAGCTGGCAGCGATCGTCGGCGTTCACTGCGGTCTCCCGGTTGAAGTGCGTCCAGAGACGGCCGAGACCGATCGCACTTCGACGGGGTACGTTCCACGCGAGGAGCACGATGCGCTTGCTGCGGCGTGGTTCGCCGCGCCCGAGTCGTCGCCGTCGGGCTGGGAACCAGCTGCGGTCGTGCAGGCGAGGGTGGTGGCGGCGCTCGCCGACCTACTCGACGGAGATGCATCGACGATGATCGCCGGACACGGCGGCGCTGGCACGTTGTGGTGGTGCCATCTCATGGGTGCACCGATCGAAGCGACTCGCGATCAGCCGTTCGCCGGGCACTACTTCACCGTCGACGTGACGACTCGCCGGCCGTTGCATGGGTGGCGTCGAGTCGACGACCTTGAGTCCGCTAGCGGTCGTGCTGCTCGCCGCTAAGCGTCGCGATGGCCCACGTCCCACAGGTGGTGGATGGGGTCGTGGATCAAGTACCGCGCGAATGACTCGACCGTGAATGCGGCACCGTCGGATCGATAGCCGCTGCGTTCCCACTCGTCGCC
>JBCBSO010000004.1:0-18699 GCA_039819205.1 Actinomycetota bacterium | reverse complement strand
CTGGAATCGACCACCGCCGGTCGCCGACCGGTGTGGCTGATCGTGGCCGCCGCCGTGGTGGTGATCGGCGCCATCGCGGTGATCGCGTTCGTCGCCAGCGGCGACGACAATGGTGGCGAGAGCACCACCGCAGTCGTCAGTGATGGCGCGGCCAGCGGCGACGCCGCAGCCGACGACGGTGCTGCCAATTTGGACGGGGAGCTGGTCGTCGTCGGCGAGACGCGCCCGGTGGTGATCGCCGGCGATCCGTTGCCGCCGCTAGAAGACGGGGCGGCCGACCCGGCGATCGGCGCATCCGCTCCGGTGCTCACCGGTGAGGGGTTCGACGGCACACCGATCACGATCGGCGGACCCTCCGACGGACCGACGATGGTGGTCTACCTCGCCCACTGGTGCCCGCACTGCAACGACGAGATCCCGGAGCTGATCGCCCTCGCCGAGCGCGGCGACATCCCGGCCGACCTCAACGTCGTCGCCGTCAGCACGGGTGTACGCGAGGGTGAGGCGAACTACCCGCCGTCCGAGTGGTTGGTCGACCGGGCGTGGCCATGGGATGTGATGGCCGACGATCCGGACGCCACGGCGTTTCTCGTCAGCGGTGGCTCGTCGTTCCCCTACGTGATGATCCTCGACGCCGATGGCAACGTCGTCGCCCGCGCCAGCGGTTCACGCGGCGCCGACGAGATCAAGAGCTGGATCGACGAGTCGCTGGCCTGACCCGCTCGAGCGCCGCCGCGAGCATCTCGCGCAACGGACGGCCGAGCGCCCGTGCGGCCGCCGCCGCATCGTCGAACTCCGCCTTGTCACGGTCGGCCGATCGCTTCACCCGAATCTGCTCGCCGTCTACATCGGCGATCAGCACGCTGCGGTTGGTGGCCCAGCGGTTCACCAGCGTCGCCCGCACGCCGAGTGTCCCTGTCTCGGTCATCACCAGCGCTCGTAGCTCGGGTACCTGCGCCGGTTCGCACAACACGGTGAGCTGTTGTGCGGGTCGACCCTTCTTCATCGTGATCGAGGTGGTCCACGCGTCGGCGGCGCCAGCGGCGAGGACCCGCTCGACGGTGTATGCGAGCACCTCACCGGTGACGTCATCGAGGTTCGTGTCGAGCACGACCAGCTCCTCGATCGTCGCCCCGTCAGGCGAGGCGCTGGCGTATCCGGTCGTGGTGTTGCCGAGCGCTGTGTCGTCGTTCGGTGCGCCGTTGACAACGGCGTCGCCGATGACGACCTGGGTCACGTTGGCTCGCTCGGGGGGATCGGCGCTGCCGGCCCCGTACCCGGTGGCGATCGGCGTCATTGCGGGGATGGAACCGACCGACGTAGCCAGCGCGGCGACGATTGCAGCGCCCGTCGGCGTGGCCGTTTCCAGCTCGGTGTCGATGCCGCGGACCGGGATGTTGGCTTCGGTGAGCAGCGCCATCGTCGCCGGCGCAGGACCGGGAATTGTGCCGTGTGCGCTGCGCACGGTGCCCGTTCCGAGCCCGACCGGAGCGACGGCAACCTCGTCGATGCCCAGTGCATCGAGTGCCGCACATGCTCCAACGATGTCGGCGATCGAGTCGAGTGCGCCGACCTCGTGCAGCATCACGTCGGCGGGATCCACGTCGTGTAGCGCGCCTTCTACTTCGGCGAGGCGGCCGACGATCGCGGTGGCTCGCTCGGCGACGGTCGGCGACAGCTCGGCGCGCTCGATCAGGGCGATCACATCGGCGGCTGCGCGGTGCGTGGCGGTGTCGCTCGTGTGCACATCGACAAGCGTCGCTGCGATCCCGGCGCGGTGCGTCCGTTCGATGCGCAGCTCGATGCCGTCGACACCCAGCGCGGCGATCGCAGCGCGCACCGCATCGACGTTGGCGCCAGCGTCGATGAGTGCCGCCAGCACCATGTCACCCGCAATTCCGGCGGCCGGGTTGATCCACGCCGTCCGGGTTGTTGCTGCCGGTTCGGTCGTTGGCGGCTGGGATGGTGCTGGCCCTGTTGTTGAACCACTCATGGCAGCATCCGCGCCAGCGCGCTCGCGGCGCCGAATCCGTTGTCGATGCCGACGACGGTGATCCCGGAGGCACACGAGGCGTGCATCGCCAGCAAGGCGGTCACGCCGTCGAGTCCGGCGCCGTATCCAACGCTGGATGGCACGGCGACCACTGGCGATGCGGTGAGCCCACCGATCACGCTGGCCAGCGCGCCTTCCATCCCGGCGACCACGATGAGTGCGTCGGCGCCGGTGATCGGGTCGAGGTGGGCCAGCAGGCGATGCAGCCCGGCGACGCCGACGTCGACGATGAGTGTCGGATCGAAGCCGTACGCACGCAACGTCAGCTCGGCCTCTGCGGCAACCGGTCGGTCGCTGGTTCCGGCCGTGATCACCACCACTCGAGCGGGGCGGGTGGTCGTTGCCGGGCGCCAGAGCAGGGAGCCCGCAGCCTCCTCCGCCGGCCCGTGGGCCCCACGGCACGCGGCGCGCTGTGCCTCGTCGGTACGCGTCAGCAGCACGGGTCCGGTGCCGTTGGCCAACAGCTCGCCGACGATCGCCACGCACTGCTCGGGCGTCTTGCCCGGCCCGTAAATCGCCTCGGGTACTCCGTTGCGCAGATGGCGATGATGATCGACCAACGCGTCGCCGACGTCGGCGAATGGCATGCGGCGCAGCGCCGCGACTGCGTCGTCGGGGGCCACCGTGCCAGCGCGCACGTCGTCGAGCAACGCGCGCAGTGTCGACTCGTCCACGCAATCATCGTGGCAGCTCCCCACCGGTTGCTCGTAGCCTGACCCGCCATGACCAGCCCAGGACGCGTCGGGTTCTTCGGACCCTTCGGGACCTTCACACAGCAGGCACTGCTGACCCAGGACGATCTTGTCGACCACGAGCACGTGCCGTTTCGCACGGTCCCCGATGTGCTCGACGCTGTCGCCGCCGGACACGTCGACGTGGGATTAGTGCCGATCGAGAACTCGATCGAGGGCATGGTCAACTTCACCCAGGACGCGCTGGCGTTCGACTACGACCTGCTGATCACCCGCGAGATCGTGATCGACATCGAGCACTGCTTGCTCGCGGCACCCGGCGTACAGCTCGCCGACGTCAAGCAGGTGTATTCGATCCCGATCGCCGCCGCGCAGTGCCGGTTGTGGCTGCGCGAGCACCTGCGTGAGGCCGAAGTCATCGCCGCTCACTCCACGGCCGACGCCGCACGGCTGGTCAGCGAGGAGGCGTCGTCGACCACCGCTGCGCTGGCGCCGCGTGTGGCGGCGGAGCACTACGGGCTCGATGTGATCGCCTCCGACATCGCCGACCAGCAGGGCAACCAAACGCGCTTCGTCGTGGTGGCCCGTACGGGTGTGCCGCAACCGACCGGTCACGACCGCACTGCGCTCGTCATCTACCAGCGGGCCGACGAGCCGGGCAGCTTGGTGTCGATCCTCCAGGAGTTCACCGCTCGGCGGATCAACCTGACCAACCTGATCAGCCGCCCGACGCCGATCGGTGGGCTGGGCGACTACTGCTTCATCGTGTACGCCGAGTCGCACGTCGGTGACGAACTGCTCGCCGACACGCTGCGGGCGTTGCACGCCAAGCAGGGTGGGGTGAAGTTCCTCGGCTCGTATCCGGCGGCCGGCGAGACGGCCGACTCGAGCCGCGCTCACGCCGACACGCGTTGGCGTGAAGCCGACGACTGGGTGCACGACCTCCAGTCGAAGATCGGCGACGTCTGAGGAAGTGGTCGGGTCCCGACCCGACCACGGCTGACGCATCGTCGCCTACGCTCGGCGACCATGTCGAGCAGCGATGCCAGCACGCCACAGGTTTCCGTCGTCACCGGAGCGAACTCGGGGATCGGGCGAGCGACGGCGATCTATCTGGCCGAGCGCGGCCACCGGGTGATCGGGACCGTGCGCTCGGTCGACAAGGCGACCAAGCTCAACACGATGGCCGCCGAGCGCGGTGTGAACGTGGAACTGGCCGAACTCGACGTGGCGATTGACGAATCGGTCGAGCGCGGTTTCGCCGAGATCCTCGAGCGCACTGGGCGGATCGACCACCTGGTGAACAACGCTGGAATCGGCGGCAACGGTGTGGTGGAGGAGACGTCGACCGAGCTGTATCACGACGTGTACAACGTCAATGTCGTCGGCACGGTCCGCTGCACCAAGGCGGCGCTTCCGAACATGCGCGAGCGGGGCGGCGGCACGATCGTCAACATCACCTCGGTCGCCGGACGGATCGGGGCGATCGCTCAGGCGTCATACGTTGCGTCGAAATGGGCGCTGGAGGGGCTCAGCGAAGAGCTGGCGGTCGAGGTTGCCCCGTTCGGCGTGCGTGTGGCGATCATCGAGCCAGGGGTGACGAAGTCGGCGATCATCGCCAAGAACACTGAACAGCCCAACGCCACCGGCGCCTACGACGCGCACTATCGGCAGATGTTTCAGATGTATGCAGCCGGCTACCTCGGGGCGACCGATCCGTTCGAGGTCGGCGAGGTGGTCCACGAGGCGATCGCCACCGAATCGCCGCGCCTGCGGTATCACGTCAGCTGGGGTGGCGAAGAGCTGGCCCCGATGCACGATCGGATCGACCCAGCCGATTGGGTGGGGCTCGGGGAGTTGGTCGACGACGATGTCGCTTATGCACAGCGGTTCGAGGACATCTTCGGCCTCGATATTCGGACCCCGTGATCCGTAGCGTCGAGACAGTCGGCGAGCGTCGGACAGCGCCTGAGCGGCCGCGATGACCGCCGATGTTCGGGTGCTCACGGTGTGTACGCACAACCGGACGCGCTCGGTGATGATGGCGGCGCTGATCGAGCGTGATCTGCGGGCGCGCGGCCTGACGGCAGAGCTTCGTTCGGCGGGTTTTGGACCGGAGGGGATCCCGGCGATTGGCGATGCCGTCGATGCGATGGCGCACCGCGGTCTCGATGTGTCGGGGCACCGCAGCCAACAGGTGCGGACCGACCTCCTCGACGAAGCGGATCTGATCGTGACGGCCGAGCGCGATCACGTCGTGAAGATCGCGGCGATGTCACCGGCCGCGTTCGCGCGCACGATGACGCTCCCCGAAGCGCTCGACCGCGCAGCCACCGGTGTCGGCTTCGATGCCAGCGACGTGCGGGCGTGGGCTGCACTGCTCACCGATGGTCGGCGAGCGAGCGAGTACCTGCGAGCCCCCGTGCCGGAGGTGTTCGATCCGACCGGCTCGGCACGCCGCGCCTTCGAGGCGGCAGTGGTCGACATCGAAGCCCAGTGCGCTCAGCTCGTCGCCTCCATGCCGACGTGAGCGGCGCGGCCGCGCTCGTTCTTGGCGCCGTGGATTGCGGCTGACGCAACTGCGGACGCCGAGCATCACGAGCGCGGATCGCGCCGGTCCTTCTCGGAGCTGTCAGTTGCGGTAGCCGTGAACGTGCGCTCCGAGAACGCGCAGCTCAGTGGAGCGCATGTCCCGCCTTCATCTTCGCCGCGACGCGTTCGGCGATCATCACGCATCCGAGGTAGGTGTTGCCCGAGGGGATCGTTGGCATCACCGATCCGTCGGTGACGCGTAGACCCTGCACTCCGTGCACCCGGCAGTCTGCGTCGAGCACGGTGCCCATCGGGCACGTTCCCACCATGTGCGCATACGACAACAGGTGACGCTCGAGGGCGATCGGCACCGCGTCGGCCGACGACAGATCGAGCGGCTCGACCTGCTCGGCACCGAGTTCGACGTACGCATCGGTGTGTTGCCATGCCACGAGCTTGTCGAACGCGTGACGCAGGCGATCGTGCGCGTCGCTCGGGAGTGAGGGCAACGTCACCACCGGCCCCTCCGCTGGCGATCCGCTCAGCCGTACGGTGCCGTCTCCGCCGGACCGGAGGAGAAACACCGAGAGGAGAAACTGTGGGCGATCGTCGATCGGCATCGCCGTGATCGGGAATGCGTGATAGTCGATCTCGCGCCCGTCGGATGCGCCGACCAGCAGGGCTTGGGCTGGGCCGCCGGTCGCCGTCTCGGGGCCGTCGTACACGTAGGGGATCGCCGGACCGAGGTGGTCGCTCATCGTCGAGCCGACCGGCAGGTCGACGATCGTGTCGATGCCGTGTTCGGCGAGGTGCGCAGCCGGACCGATCCCCGACAACATCAGGAGCTGCGGAGTCCACAGTGTGCCGCACGACACGACGACTTCGTCGGCAGCAACATGCTCGCCTGACCCGAGCAGCACGCCGGTCGCGCGCGTCCCTTCGATGGTCAGCGCGGTCACGTCGGCGCTGGTACGGATCGTGAGATTGTGGCGCTGGCGGACCTCGGGGGTGAGGTACGCAAGGCTGGTGGATACCCGGCGCGCGTCGGCGTCGATGGTCGCCGGGAACACACCGATGCCGGGGAGCTGGCTGGCGTCGTTGATGTCGGCGACCCCCGGTTCCCCAAGGGCGAGCATGCCGTCGATGTAGGCCCGTTGGGCGCGCGTGTGCTCGTCGCGATGCCAGCGCCGCACGGGCAGTGGCCCTGAGTCGCCGTGCAGCGGCGAGTCGCCGAAGTCGACGTCGCGTTCGGCGGCGATGAACGTATCGACCACGTCCTCCCATCCCCAGCCGTCGAGACCCATTGCGGCCCACCCGTCGTAGTCCACCGGCAGTCCGCGCAGGGTCGCCAGCCCGTTCGCAGCCGAGGTGCCACCGAGTACTCGGCCCTGGAACACCGCCACGTCGGCGGGCGGGCCCTGCATGACCGAGAACGCCGCAGGCGCGAACCCGCTCCACGCCTCCGGCGTGCGGTTCGGGTTGAGCAACACCTCGTCGTAGGTCGAGTCGTCGGCGCCGGCCTCGAGCAGGGTCACTCGAAACCGATCACTCTCGGTGAGCCGTGCGGCCAGCACGCACCCGGCCGTACCTCCGCCGACGATGACGACGTGTTGCGAGTTGTTGGACATGGGTCTCCCTCCGTCGCGTCTTGACAGGATTAGGTTGATTAACCTACTATCTAGGTTAGACGACCTAGGGCGATCGAGCAAGACCTCGCCGTGGGCGACTGGTCAGACACGCACGGCCGATGTGCCGTGGAAGGAAACAGCAAGCAACGCATGTCCACATCGTCGACTCCCGAACGGATCTTGGAGACCGCCCGCAAGCTGTTCAATCAGCGCGGATTCGCCGCTACCACGCAGGCGGCGATCGCGGCCGAAGCCGGGCTCACGCAAGGCAACTTGACCTATCACTTCCCAGCCAAGCGCGACCTCGCGCTTGCGCTTCGCGACATGGCGCGGGCCGAGATCCACGAGCGTGACGACGCGTACGTCCCGGGTGACGTCTGCGGCGACTACGTCCGTCATGTTGCGTTCTCGATGGACCTCGTGTGGCGCTATCGGTTTCTTCTCCGCGACCGTGCGCAGCTGGCTGGCCCAGGCATCGAGCCGGGTGCATCGCCCGAGATGGTCGCCGATCTGGCGCGCCTCGACGCGTTGATCCATCGGTTCGCCGATGAGGGGCTCCTGCGACGCGGGCTCGGTGTGGATCTCGACGTGCTCGCACGATCGTTGTGGATCGTCAGTCGCTATTGGCTCGACCACCTCGACGAGTTCGACGGTGTCGACACGATCACGTGGGATCACTTCGAGCGCGGGATCGCTCAGCATCGAGCGATGCTCAGCCCCTGTCTGACAGCTGCTGGTCAGCGCCGACTCGACGATGCGTTTGCCGTCCTGGCCACCGAGCGGCGTGCGTCATGACGCGTCAACTCGATCACTACAACCATCACGACTGTCAGCGTTGCTGACACGACCGTCAGCGTTGCTGACACCGGAAGGACCGACATGGATCTTGGACTGTTGATGTTCCCGCATCCGACCAACACCGCCGACATCGCCCAGCGCATTGAAGGCATCGGGTTTCGCAGCATCGTGTTTGCCGACACACAGAACCTGGCGCCGGAGACCTGGAGCCAGCTGATGTTGGCCGCGACAGCAACCAACACGATCGAGCTCGGTCCCGGCGTGACCAACCCGGTCAGCCGCGACCCGGCGGTCACAGCCTCCGCCGCACTCGGTGTGCAGGTCGCCAGCGGTGGCCGCCTGGTGATTGGCATCGGTCGCGGCGACTCGTCGATGGCCAAGATCGGGCGACGTCCTGCGTCGCCCGCCGACTTCGAGCTGTACTTGCGCCGTTTGCGGGCCTACCTCGACGGCGACACGGTCGACCGCGATGGCCGACCGAGTCGCATCGAGTGGCTCGACGACATCGATGTCCCGCACGTGCCGATCGAGGTGTCGGCCACTGGGCCGAAAGTGATCGAACTGTCGGCGCGGGTCGCCGATCGGATCTGCTTCGCGGTAGGTGCCGACATCGATCGGCTCGAGTGGTGCGTCGACCAGGCCCGCCAGGGCGCCGTGGCTGCTGGGCGTGATCCCGACTCGCTCCGGTTGGGCGCCTACATCAACTGTGTGGTCAACGATGACCCTGCTGTGGCCCGCGAGGCCGTGCGTGGTGGGGTGGCGAGCTTCGTGCACTTCTCCGGCTTTCCGGGGATGAAGATCGACGAACTGCCGTCCGGTGTGCAGCAGGCGGCGCAATCGATGCGCACCGACTACGACATGACCCACCACGGTTCTGGCGCTGGCACGCATGCGCAGTCACTCGACGCCGAGTTCATCCATCGGTTCGGCATCGCCGGGCCGCTCGACGAGGCGCGCGATCGCCTCACTAAGGTCCGCAACGTCGGCATCGATTTCGTGCGGATCATTCCCGGCTCGCGCGATGCGTCAAGCGACGTGACCATGCCATCGATCGCCGCGCTGAGCACGCTCGTCGAACCGCTTGCCGCCTCGGCGGCTGTCGGATGAGTCCACGCGTTACGGAAGGAACATCATGGGCAACGAACTGATTCTCGACTCGCTCCGTCGTCGGATGCGGGCCATGCACTCGCTGTACGAAGACGCCACGGCCACGATGGATGTTGACCAGGTCAACCATGTCGAGCGCGACGCCGTGCTTCCGATCGCCTTCTCGTTGTTTCACTTCGTGAACATGGAAGACACGACGTTCCCGGTCGTATCCGGTGGTCAGCCGGCGGTATGGAACGACGAGTGGGCCGCCCGTCTGCAGTTAACGATCGACGATCACGGCAAGGAACGAACCCCAGAGGAGATGGTCGGCCAACGCATCGGCGACTACCCAGCGTTCATCGAATACATGAACGCGGTGTGGGCCAACTCTGAGGCATTCCTCGCCGAACTCGATCCGGCGACGCTGACCACTCTGATCGTCCCCCGCCCGTTCCCCGACGTGGTGGCCAACACGTACTCGGCGCGCGTCGCCGGCGCCGAGGGCATCACCCTGCTCGACGCGCTCGAGTGCTGGTGGTACCAACACGGCCTGCGCCACATGGGCGAGATCGAACACGCCCGCGCCTTGGTCGGCCTCGAAGGCATGACGAGCTGACCCGCTAGAGGGGCACCATTCTCGGCGTCGTCAGTTGCGCCAACCGCAATCACGGCCGCCGAGAACCGACGCTCGCCCGCGTCGGCGTTGCGACCAGCTGAATCGCTCCGATGCCGATTTCAACTGATGCGAATGGTCCTGCGGCAGGTGAAACACTGGCTCCGTGGGCAGGGTCTGGATCCTGATCGGCGTGCTCGTTGCGGCGGCGTGCGGAGCGTCGTCGAGTGTGTCCACGGAGCAACCGTCCCAACCCACTGATGCCGGTGGCTCGACGGCGCCGACCGGCGGTGCCGACGATGCGGTGATCGAGGTGTTTGCCGACTCGGAGATCGGGTCGATGCTGCGCGACGAAGCGTTGCAATCGTGGTCCGCAGCGCCCGAGGTGCAGCTCGAAGCAGGAACATCCGAGCGCTGGCAGGTGGTGATGGATCCACCCCAGAGCGACGAGGTCGACGGCATTGCTGCGGCGCTCGGCGTCAACGGCGCCGTCACCGTTGTCGACGACCCGACGCCGGGAGCCGGCCTGTCGGTCATCGCCGACAACCCGGAGGGTGAGTGGCTCCTCGTGCATTCTCAGAGTCAGCCGTGGTGGGTGTACCAGCGCGACACGCTCCACGCGCGTGAGCAGACACTGCCCTGCCCGACCCTGCCGTTCGACCATCCTCAAGGAGGTCAGTGCGTCGACGGCCAGCCGCCGCCCGCTGCTCCGGCGAATGAAGCGGCGGTCGCAGATGCGGTCGTCCGCGTGATGTCGGCGGTCGGCGTCGCGCCCGACGACTATCGCAGCGAGGTGTTCGTGTTCGACGACGTCGTCGATGTGACGGTCGAGTTCACTCCGAGAGGGCGTCGAAGCGACGTTCGTTGGGCGTTGACGGTCTCGTCTGGCGGCGAGATCCTGGCCGGCTCGGGGCCGCTCCGACCTCCGGAACGGGTCGACGACGTCGGCACGGTGGGGCTCGACGAGGCCTTGCGACGCCTGGGCCGCGAGGGTTCGACAACCAACCCGGAGATCACGAGTATCGAACCGGCGCTGATGACGGTCTGGGACGTGGATGGTCGAGCATGGCTCGTGCCTGCAGCCGTGCTCTCCGGCGGCGGCTTCTTCACCACCGTGTCGGTGATCAATGCTCGACATATACGTGTCGTTGACACACCTGAGGCCGAGATCCCGCCTCCCGGCGATGGGTCGCTGCCACCCGCTCTCGGGACCCTTCCGCCGGTTCCGCAGGCTCCTCCGAGTACGACGACGTTGGTTCCGATGCTGCCGTTGCCGGCAACCCCTACCGGTCCGCCGGTAGCGGGAAGCATGCCGAGTGACCCTCCGCCCACCCTTCCGGTTCCACCATTGGGGCCCTCGCTACCCGACGATGTCAGAGCGCACTACACCGAGGTGATGAGTCGACAGCTGGCAGGTGAACCACTCGAGAGTGCGGTGGCGCAGCTAGGCGCCGCCGGATGGACCGTGCGAACCGACGACCTCGACGACCCGACCGAGTCGTTTACCGCCGACTTGCTCGCCGACCGCGTGATGATTGAGCACCGCGACGGCGCCGTGGTTCGCGTCGTAGTTGGCTGAGCTCGCCGTTTGCTGGCCGCTGCATCGCTGTGGGACCCCATCGGTGGCGCCGTATGGTTTGCGGCGTGGCCGATCGCGCGATGAGCACCGCCACGCGTGTGGTCGTGTACACGATCGCCGGGTGTGTCGTGTGGCTCCTCGTGTTGTGGCTGGCGTGGGCGAGCCAACCGCTGAGTGACTCGGTCATCGTGGGCGTCGACGGTGACGGCCAGCCGGTGTACGACGACGTGGAGTGTTCGACGCTGTTCGACAGCAACCCACTGCCGACATCGACAGCACTCGAGATCGCCGACAACGAGGGGCTGGTCGCGCAGGAGCCGTGCGAATCCGTTCACCGGCAAGCGCAGGTGCTCGCCGCTGCAAACGTTACGCTCGTCATCGTGGTCATCGCCGGTGTCCTGTTGGTCGCCGCGACCCGTCGGCCGACATCACCTGACGCGTCGACCGTCGACTCCGTCGAGTAACGCGCGTCGCGCGCCGACGAGAATCCCTGCGCAGCGACGGATTGGGCGTGCATACGGTTGGCAGGTGCCCTTCGATCGGCCCCTCGTCGATGCACTGTTTGACGCGCCACTTGGCGTCACGTTGCTCGGGTGGCTGGAGGCGCAGCAACGGACGGATCTGTATTGGGAACACGGCGACATGCAACCGTCGCCCGAAGCAGTCGATCGGGCGGTCGGCGCCGTTGCTGACATGTCGTTCGGAGCACTGCTCGACGCTGCCGTGTACCTCTCGTACGTGTACGTCGGCCCGTGGATCTCCGACGCCCCCGACACCGTCGCGTTCAACTACCGCCATGCGGACTTGCGCCGCCCGATTGCCGAGGCAGTCGCAACCCGGTTTGGTGCGGAGCTGTCTGCGTCGTTCGAACCCAACGCACAGGAATGGTGGTTCGACACCGCCGCAGCACCGTCGTGGGTCGAGCGAAGCGCGCCACTCTTTCGTCGCTACGAGGATGTGTACAGCTCCGGCCAGTTCACCTGGGCGGGTCTCCGCTCGGTAACAAACCCGCCCGA
Organism: Actinomycetota bacterium; assembly: GCA_039819205.1. Classification (GTDB taxonomy): domain Bacteria; phylum Actinomycetota; class Acidimicrobiia; order Acidimicrobiales; family Ilumatobacteraceae; genus JABSQH01. The sequence goes on along the minus strand of JBCBSO010000004.1, from coordinate 6,699 downwards.
CGAGGTGCATCAGAACCTGCTCGGATCATGGGAGTTCGAGATCGGTCCGGTCGCTCGCTGCACACTGCCGGTTCGCCCTGGGGTGCGCATCGCCGAGATTCATCGGCCTGAGGACTGGGCGCAGCTCGTGCGAGAGCATCCGCGTGTTGGCGACCCGTACCCCGAGTGGGAGCTTCCCGGGATCAACCAGCAGCGACGTGAGCTGACGAGGTTGCTCTCCGTACCTGGCCAGCGGGGGGCGCGAGTCGCAATGCGCCATCACCTGGTGCCCGACTGGCGCTCCGTTGCCGACGCCTACGACGGCGTGCACCTCTCATGGGCGGGTTTCCTCACCTCGGAGGGCTGCATCACCGATCTCCCCGACGGTGACGTCACCATGCTTCGCTACTGGGGCAGCGAACGCACACTGTGGCTCAGCGATGTGTTCGGCGATCCTGTGTTGCTGTCGCCGCCGAGCGCCGAGTCTGTGGCCCCGCCCAGCGAGGAGCTCGGCCGACAGGCTTCGACCACGTTCGAACAGCTGATGGGCCGGTAGAGCGGGGGCGATACTCGGCCCGTGGTGTCGGCGGCGCGCTATGCGATATTCAGCAGCCACGAAACGCCGAATCGGTCCACGACCCAGCCAAATCGCTTGCCGAACCCGTAGTCGCCAAGCGGCATGTTGACCTGTTCGCCGTCGGACAGCGCGTCGAAGAGTCGTTCGATCTCGGGGTCGTCGTCACACTCGATGAACGGAGCGACGCCAGGCGTCATGTCCCACTGGTGCTGGATCGGCGAGTCGATGCAGATGAACCGCCTGCCGCAGACTTCGAAGTCGCCGACCTTCACCTGTCCCGTTGGCCCATCGCCCTCGTAGAGGTCGAGTCGATGCAGGACGAAGTCGTCGAAGACCTCGGCATACCGCTCGATTGCCTCCTTGGCCATTCCGTTCTGGAAGAGCAGGTGGATGTCGATCGAGGTGGCCATAGCGGTTGGTCCCTTTCGTGACGCATCGGCGCCGAGCAGCCGTCGCCGGGTATCGCGAGTGAAGCACCGATCGGCACAAGGTGCGACGCGCCCCAGTTGAGCGCCCACCACACGTATTCATACGGTAGGGGCGTGCGCGCCAATACCGATCGGTCGACTCGGTTGGCGTTCGACAAGATCGCGGATGACTACTCGACCGGCCGATCCGACGTAGATAACTCGACGGTTGACCGTCTCGTCGAGCTTGCCGGCTGGGTCCCTGGCGACTGCATCCTCGAGATCGGTGCCGGCACTGGCCAACTAACGATTCCTCTTGCTCAACGGGGGTTAGTCGTCACGGCGATCGAACCGGGGCCCGCGATGGCAATCGAGTTGCGGCGACGAACGCAACATTTTGAACGGGTCGACGTCGTGAACACCTTCTATGAAGAGTTCGTCGCAGGCGGTCGGGTGTCAGGCGTGGTGGCCGCGAACTCGTTCCATTGGCTCGATCCGAGAACGGCGTACGACCGCGTTGCCAGCCAGCTTGTCGACGGCGGGACACTGGCCTTGATGTGGAACTTCCCGGTTGCCGCCGATGATGGCGTGCAGCGCGTGCTCAACGAAGGTGCATGGACTGCGCCGCTCCAGGATCTTCGACGCGAGGTCGCCAGCGAGACGACGGTGCTCGATCGATCGCTGGCGGAGGGTCGACGCGAGCTCCTCGAGTCGGACCACTTCGGTGCGCCGATGTGGGAGATGACAACAGTTGAAGAACGGTGGTCTCTCGAACGCCTTACTCGATTCTGTGCGAGCTTGGCCAGCACAACTGGCTACGCCGAGCTCATTGCCGAACGCCTCAGTGGCATCGAGCTCCACGAGCCGATCCATATGCTGAATCGTGTGTATGTCTTGGTCGCCCATCGCGCCTGATGGGCCCGCGGCTAGGCGTTCGGTTCCATCAACTCGATTCGGTTGCCGAAGGGATCATCCACGTACACCCGCTCGTATCCCGCGAGGGGCTCGTCGTCGCGCACGACGTAGCCGGCCTCACTCGCTCGGCGTGCCAGCTCCCTAACGTCGTTCACGATGAACGCAGGATGGGCTTTCGTCGCTGACCGGAATTCGGCATCGATGCCGAGATGAACCTTGAGTGCGCCTCGCTCGAACCAGCAACCGCCGCGCCGCGCGAGGTGCTCTGGCTTCGGCACGCGGGGGATACCGAGCACGCCTTCATAGAAGGCGACAGCATCATCTTCGCGACCGGCGGGCATCGCCAACTGGACATGGTCGAGTCGCACCACTTCCATGCGCCCCAGTCTGACGCATGTCCAGCCCGACCGCGGACGGCTCCGCCCACTACTCGGGGTGCGCACGCGAGGAGCGAGCGGTCCTGCCGAGTTCCCTTGCAACCTGCTCAGGCGTCTTCTCGTGCGTGTAGACGACGTGGTCGGCGAGGGTGCGGTTCTGCGTGCTCGCGATCCACTCAGCCAGGAAATCGCGGCCGTCGCGTATCCAGTCATGGCCTTTGGCGTGGAGCGACCGTGCCCGCAGGACGCGCAACGATTCATCAAGCGACGGCGCCGGTAGGAGCAGCACCACCCAGCTCGAGCGCAGTGCGGATCGAGCGTTGGTCTGAAAGCGCTCGTCTTCGTAGTGCGAGTGTCCAGCCCCGAGCGCGACCACCGCGTCCGGGTAGTCGTCGACGGTGCGTAGTGCCGCAATCCGTGCGGGTTGCCACCAGCGGTGCGCTTCGACGAAGCCATGCTCTTCCGCTCTTCGCTCGAGGGATGTGCGCGGCCGACCGGCGCGTTCATATGCCGGAGCGGCCTCGGCGTCAAGATCGACAAAAGGGCGGTGAGTGAGCTGGGCGAGCCGCCGTCCGACCGATGACTTGCCAACTGCCGGTGGGCCGATCAACACAACGGACGCCACCAACCCATTGTGGGACACTGCCGAGTTGTTGCAACCGATCGGCAACTTGGGGCGCCTAGATAGGTGAGATGGTTACCGTTCAGCGACAAACCTGGGACTGGGGTAGGGAGTGCTGAACGACCCGTTGTTGACCTCCGATGCTTCCCGCGGCGGCGAGTGCGCGCCCGCATCTACGTCTGCTGACGCCGGCATTGCGCAGGGCGAGCTGTACAAGCGCCACAGGATCCCGATGTTGCGCCTCGGCTATCTGCTGACCGGTTCGACCCGGGTTGCCGAGGAGTTAGTACAGGACGGTTTCGAGCAACTCGTTCGTCGGTGGAGCGAGATTCGCAATCCGTCTGCCTACCTGCGGCTCGCCGTGATCAACGGGGCCAGGTCGTGGGGGCGGCGCCGGCGGCGAGTGTGGCGTCAGCCAGTCGAGCATCACCCGGCGATCGACGCCGACGCCGTTGCGGTACGCGCTGCGCTCGCAACGTTGCGTCACGAGGAGCGGGAGGCGTTGGTGTTGCGGTACTACGTCGGGCTGTCCGACAGCCAGATCGCTCGGGCCGTCGATCGTCCGATTGGAACGGTGAAGTCGCAGATCCACCGTGGCCTCGCACGGATGCAGGAGGCACTTGCGTGACGGGCTCACAGCAATCCCAGACACTCGAGAGCAGAGTCAGTGCGGCGCTGCGCGTGCTCGCCGAAACGACGATTCCGGAGGGCGCGGAACACGACGAACCACGATCCCCTCGGTCGGTGCAACGCTGGCTGGTGGCTGTCGCCGCGGCGGCTGTTGTGGTGTGTGGCGGCATCGGGCTCGTGCTGCTTCGCTCCGACTCGGGTGCTGACGTCGATCGGCCTGTGGCAACTCAGGTCGATGTTTCCGACGAGGCCGCGCCGACTGTTTCAGCGTCTCCACCGACGGTTGTCGATGTGGGGGAAACAACCCCGTCCATAGAGGTGCCCGAGGAGCTCGGCGTCGTTGCGATTCTCGACCCGGCTGCTGGCTTTGGCCCCGGTCAAACACCGGGCGCAGTCGATCGTTGGTTGGCTGGCGCGGTCGAGCCCGAACGCTTCGCGATTCAGGGCCGAGACACCGCCGACCCCGTCGTGCTCAGATGGGCGATGTGGCCCGCCTCGGAGTGGTCGAAGTCGTACTCCGATCAACCCGATGTCGAACTCCCGAACGGGCAACTCGTCAAGCGGCTCATACCGACGTACGTCGACGTCGTCAACTACGCGATCGAGACCGACGGCGCTGTGTTTTCTGCATCGATCGAGACCAGTGCGGAAGCCGAACTGGCGCAGTGGTTCGGCGACGTCGCTGATGACGACTTCATGGCGATCAGCCCTCCAGAGGGTTTTGTCCCGGTTGCGAGCTCTACGGCTCGGGTGTCGGCGATGTACGAACAGGCCACGATCGAGACCGTCGCATTCGACGCACCAATCGAGCTCTTCGAGTTCGTCGAGACCCGGATGCCGGACTATTCGTTCGAGCCGATCGGGGACCAAGGCGCGGTGATTGGCCGCCCACCCGAGGTCGATGGTCGTAGTCCGACGGTTGTTTGGCAGCCCGCGCCGGACCTCATCGTCAGCGCCGGCGGTGCCGCCGACACGCTCGAACGGATTGCCGATGCGCTCGTACTCGCCGATGTGGACTCGGCCGACCTCGGAGTCATGGCGAGCCAGCTCGGGCCCAACACCTCCGGCGACCCTGACGTCACCATCTTGGGCGAGACCGACGACGGCCGATTCGCGTATACCCAAACCCTGCAAGCCGACGGCTCAGCGTGCCAGTGGTTTGTTCACCTTGCGTTCGGCGGTGGCGGCGGCTGCGACGATGGCCCCTCGCGAACGTCGCGACCGAACTGCTCGACCAGTTGGGAGGCGCCCGATCAAGCCGTCGCGAGCGTCTTTGTGATCGCCGACGACGAGCCCGACATCGAGTTCGTGCTCGACGGCCAGTCGCTCGATCCGAAGATTGAGACCGGCGGCGACAGCGGCGTTCAGTGGTTCTTCGCCCACGCACGAGCAGGTAACCGAGCCAGTGGCGATTCCCCTATCCGTCCCATCGTCAATCAGTCCGTGTGCTGATTCCGTCACTCGTCGTCAGCGAGTAGCTCGCTGAGGAAGTCGGTGGGATGGGCGAGGAAGTCGGCGGTGATCTGCACCGTGTCGATCTCCATCCAGTCGACGAGACCGATCCCACTGTCGTCGAACTGGTAGATCGATGCACCTGGATACGCCATCAACAGAGGTGAATGCGTCGCGATGACGAACTGACAACCATCGGCAACCAGGTCGTGCATCCGAACCAGCAATTGCAGCTGGCCATGAACCGACAGTGCTGCTTCGGGTTCATCGAGCAAGAAGAGGCTCCGTGGACGGAATCGATGGACGACGAGGTCGATGAACGACTCGCCGTGCGAGCGCCGATGCGGCGACCCGCCATAGAGCGCTATCGACTTCTTCCCGTAGTCCTCGATGGCAGTGGCGACGTTGAAGTAGCTCTCGGCGCGTAGGAAGAACGCGTCGTGGGGCTGCCGAGAAGAACGCAGCACGCGGAGGTGCTCGTGTAGTGACGAGACGCTGTTGTCGTGAGTTCGGAACTGCATGCCGCGTGCCCCGCCCTCGGCGTTCATTCCTTGATGCACGGCGATCGCCTCGAGCAACGTCGACTTGCCAGAGCCGTTGTCGCCGACGAACACCGTGACACCGCGGTTGAAGTGCAACGCGCTCGTGTCTGCCGCCATCGACGCGAGTGCGGCGACATCGAACGGGTGCCCTTCCGTCGGACCAGGTGCGTCGGGCTCGATTTCGACCGATCGCAGGAACGTCACCACTCCATTCTGACCACGTGCGCCTGGAACGTGCTGAGGCCCGACGGATGGAACGGACGACGAGTCTCGTGCGTCTAACGAGCGTGGAGCGCGCCCTGATTCGACTCGGAGTCATCACCGCTGGTGCCCTTGCCGTCGTTTCGTGTGGGACCAACGAGGGGGCAACCGGCTCGTCCGGGTCGCTCGCCGAGCCCCCTCCACTGCACACTGTGGAGCCAGCGGAGTCGTTCGATCCCGAAACGACCCTGCCCGGAGCTGGCGCTACCAACGCGACCGCTCCGGCCGACCCGGATGCGTCCATCGCTACCGGGTCGTTACCGTTCGGACTCGCGCTGTGCGGCGAGTTTCAGGTGGTATCGGCCGATCCTGCCTTCTATCGAGACTCGCCTGCGTACGTCGCCAACGAGCAGCCGATCGACGAGATCCGTTCCTGGGCGTCACAGCAGCCGGGCTACGTCGATCTGTGGATCGATCGCGACAACCTGGGCTGGGTCGTGGTGGGTTTCGATGCCGACGTCGAGCAGCGGCAGGCAGACCTCGAGGCGCAGTTCCCCGGGGTGGGCGTCGCGGCGGCGGAGGTTCCGCATACACAGGACGAGGTCGATGCGCTGATCGCCGAAGTGTTTGACGTGATGCGGGCCAACGGCATCGAGATCAACGGTGGCGCCAATGCGGCAACGGGCCAGGCATCGGCGTACGTCGGCGTTCTCGACGAGGCGACGCTGGAGCCGTTCGCACCGTTCGCCGGACGCCCCGTGTGTTTCGAGGGTGTCGACCCTGCCGATGCAGTGATCGACGGCCCGCAACCGCTCGCCGGCGACGGGTGGTCGATTCGCGGTGACACCACTGGTCACCCACAGTTGCTCGTACTGTGCGTCGGTCGTCGCCACGCCGGTGCGATAGTGCGGACCGGTGCGCTCCACTGCGAGGAGTCGCCACCCGTCGCCGGCGAGCGGTTGCGGGCCGTCGATCACTGCATCGGCAGGGTCGACAC
>JBCBSO010000003.1:0-19893 GCA_039819205.1 Actinomycetota bacterium | reverse complement strand
CCGCCGTCGATGCCGGAGTTGGCGCGGACGCACGGGCAATGAGCCACCACACCCCGCCGCCGACCACGAGCGATGGAAGCAGCCACCCCGACGCAGCGAGAACGACGACGCCGGCGACCGACCCGCTGATCGCTGGTGCTGGGCGTATGTTTATCGAGGGCCGTGCCCGGGTTGCGGCCGGTGGCGTGACGACGAAGTACACGGCAAGCACGCCGAGCGCTGTCGACGCAATGAGCACCGCGAGGTCGACGCTCATCGCTCGTCTTCCGGAGCGAATAAGGAGGCGGCGTAGCCCGCCATCTGAAGGCGTCGCAGATGGGCAGAGGAGAGCGGCAGTCGCTGACGTAGCACATCGTCGTCGGCGATCGACCACGTCTCCGTGCTGGCGACGCCCCCGGCCTCGCCGAGCCCGCCCACCTCGATGATCGAGGTGACGCGCCTGACGGGTGCCTCGTCGCGCGCCGCATTGCGCACCAAGTCGATATGAACGACGAAGTCAACGGTCTGGGCGATCAGCGAGGACACGGCGAACTCTGGGAGCTGCGTGTTCGACTTGGCCACGTAGTAGGCGAGACGTTGCAAGACCACGTCGGCGGTGTGTGCGTGGATCGTGGCCAGTGAACCGCGCTTGCACATCGATGCGACGTCGAGCATGTCGAGCGCCTCGTCTTCCACCAGCTCGCCCACCACTACCCGATCTGGGTTGAGGCGGCGGGTGAGCTCGACGAGTTGCCGGGTCGTCACTTCACCCTCCCCCTCGGCATTGGCGGTGCGAGTGAACAACGCTGGTGCATCGGGGTGTCGAGGGTCGTCTTCGAGGCGCAGTTCGAGGAGGTTCTTCTCCACCGTGACGATGCGTTCGAGCGGGGAGATCTGGCCGAGCAGTTCCGTCAGCAACGTCGTCTTTCCGGCGCCCGGCGGACCCGACACGAGAATCGTGAATCCAGCGCGCACCAAAGCGCTCAGCCGCGCGATCTCTTCGTGTGGGAACAAACCGAGATCGGCGAGTCCGGCCAGGCCGACGTGGCGAACGAGAAACCGGCGGATAGCGATGCGCGGGTGGGTCGAGATGCCATGTTCGTCGCCACCGCCGAGCACCATCACCACACGAGCGCCATCGTTGGTCTGCAACGTGAGCATGGGCTCGGAGGTGTCGAGCCGTCGCTCGCCTGTTGTCGTGGCGCGTAGCGCGAGGCGTTTCTGGAATGCCGTGAGGTCGGCATCGCTTCCCCAGAGCGCGCCGACGTCGACCTTGCGGCCATCGCGGTACGTGACCCAGGTCGAGTGCGGGCCGTTGACATCGATCTCTTCGACGTCGGGATTGCTGAGGTACGGCTCGAGCGGGCCTGCGCCGGAGAGCTCGGCGACGACGCGTGTTCGAATTCGTTGCTCGTTGAGCTCGTCGAGTGGTCGTTCGCCGCGGCGTAGCCGCTCGGCATTCACTTCGGAGAGTTCTTCAGCAACCCAGGCCCCGAGCATCAGCTGCTGCCGTCGTTCGTCGAATACGACTGTGCGACCGTCGCTCTCGTCGTGGTCGAGCGCATCAACCAACCGTGCGGTGACTCGCTCGGTGACGATGCCGATGGTGGACCCGTCGTCGTGCGCCGGATCGGCGCTGGCGAATGCCATCTCAGCCCCGAGACGCTTCCGGTGCTGCGTCGTGCCGTGCCAGGTCTGTGGTCGTAAGCAGGTCGGCCGCCAATTGGCCGCTTGCCCGGAGCAGTGACATCCGGGCGAGTCGGCGGGCGGAGACGCCGGGTCGCCCCGCAAGCACCGCCGCGGCGAGGTCGTCGACCGGGAGCGGAGCCACCGAGATCACCCGTTGCGCGCTGTCGCCGACGAACGTGCTGATCTCCGCTGGGTCGAACGGATCGTCGCCGATGACGGCGAGTGTCAATGGTGCCGCAGTCGCTGCGGCCAACCGTTCGGCGGTCTCGGTCAGGCGGTCGACACGCACTGCCGCGGCACGCGCAGTTGCCTGTTGACGGTGCACGAGCACGACTGCGTCGGCCGCAAGCAGCGACGTTGGCAACGGATGACGTGGGTCGAGTGCTCCATGATCGAGAAGCGCATCGAAGCTGATGCCGGTGCGCACCGCGTCGGCGACGATGGGGTCGGCCTCGGCCACCGCCCGCCAGGCCTCGGTTGCTCGTACCGGCGCAACAATCGTGTCAATCCCGCTCGCGCTGCGGTGGATCAGCGGCTCGAGCGCATCACTCCTGAGACCCTCACGTCTGCTGTGGGTGACGAGCGTCGATATCGACGGCGAGAGTGGCGTGTCGAGCCATCCAGCGAGTGCTCCTCCGGTGGGGTCGAGTTCGACAACCGTGCGCGTCCGATCGGCGGGCCACGACGCAGCGATCGCAAGTGCAGTTGTGGTCGCTGCGTCCCCGACGATCGAGACCGTGGTCATTCGTCCTCCGGCGCTCCCGCGTTGTCGACAGCCGCAGGATCAGTGGACGGCTCGGCGAGCACGATCCGGACGTCGTCGGCGGCGGCGATCGTTGCCGCGTCATCGGCGAGTACCTCGATCGAAACCGACAGGGTGCCCAGTGCGTTGGACGTCTCCGTTGGGAGTCCGACGACGCGCCCGGTGACCACGATCGGCTGACCTGTGCCGTCGACGGTGTCGGGAGCGGGGACCACTAGCTCGACGGGCACGCGCTCGCGTAGGCCAACGGGAATCGAACCATCGCTCACCTGGATCGCCACGACCGCATTGCCCTCGCCGACGAGTGGCTCCGTCTGCACCGACTGGGGTGTCACCAGACTTCCCGACACCAGCCGGACCCTCGCATACGTGCCGATCAGCGAATCGAGCTCCGACGCATCAACGACATTGACCGTGTCGTCGAGATCAGCATCGACCGTTCGCAGCATCGACGATTCGATCTGCTCACCGGCCGGCACGTCGACGACCACTTGAACGACCGACGATGAGTCGTCGAGGCCGCTATACACCCAAATGTTTGCGCCGATTGCGAGCGCCCCAAGCGCGACGCCGATGGCGATCCTGTTCCACCGCCGACTGGCGGGCCGGAAACGCGCTGCCGGCGGATCCGCGGCAGGTCGACGATCGGTAGTAGCAGAGCGAGTTCGCTGGCGAGCCGTGTCGGTCATGACCCCAGCACTCCGAGCACGCTGGGCTGTATTGCGAGCGCCGCAGATGCAGCAACGACGAGGGGCGGACCGAAGGCGATCGACCGCCATCGCAGGATCGATGCGATCGTCGCCGCGCCACCGGCGGCGAGCGCGAGCATCACGAGGGCGATCCGCCAGTCGACGACCCCGACCGCGGCCCCGAGCACCGCTGCAGCTTTGACATCGCCGAAGCCGATTGCGTCCGGCGACACTAGGTGGAGGGCCAGCGGCGGCAGGGCGGCCACGGCGAGGCCAGCAACCACCGACGCGACGGGCCAGGACGCCCCACCGATCGTGCCGAGCGTCAGGGCAGTGGCCAGCGCGAGAGCGGCGAGTCCCACCAGCGGGTTTGGGAGTCGGCGTTCATGGATGTCGACGACAGCGGCCGGCAGCAGCGCGGCGATCGTGATCACAGATGCAAGTGGCGGCGTTGTGACGGTCGCCGTGCCGCACAGCAAGACAGTGGTGACGCCGACGGTGGCAACCGCACCTGCTCGCTGCGTCCTGATCGTCGACGACGCGACCGGCGCGACCAACCGGGCTTGCTTCCCCGACTGCTCGCTCACCGCGATCTGCTTCACTTGTCGGCTGCTCCCCAACCGCTCGGTTGCCCGCTTGCCCGGTAGTCGCCCTCCCGCCACCGGATTCGTGGAATCTAGTCGCGCGCCATCGCCGCTGTTGACGCTGTTGGTACACATCGCCGAGAGAGTGGGCGAACGGCCCTTTCGAGCGGAAGGGTCTCTCGAGATCGTTCAGGTGAGCGGCTCAGACGCTCATTGAGCGCACGGTCCACTCGAGCAGCCACGACAAGAAGTTGTAGAGGTGGTGCTCGGGGGTGTCGGCGTCGTCGGCTTCATCTGCGTCGTCATCGTCGGAGATGTCGAGCATTGCGCCGAGCACGAGACGCACGGCGTTGACCGACTGCATGAAGGCCGTCGTCTGGCCCTCGTCGAGGTACTTCGGGCCGTCGGGTCCGAGGGTCTCGATCACCGAGTCGATCGCGGCAACGCGGCTCGTCACCAGCTCCTCGCGCATCAGGCGCTGGTACTCGGCTTCCTTCTCCGGGTCGTCGGGATACACCGCCGGAAAGAGGCGATCGAGCAGCGGGCTGGCCGCATCGTCGTCGGCTTCGGTGAGCAACGCCTTCAGCTCGTTAATCAGCCGGATGATCAGATCCCGCTCGTCCTGATCGAGGTTGATCTGCCAGCCCTGGCGGCCCTGCTTGATCGGCGGCGTGAATGGACGAGCCATCAGCACCGCCCTCGGCCGGTGTTGCCCAATGTCATTGCTCGGGGTGTTCCATCGTGGCCCACAAGCTGTGCTCGTGTAGGCGGAACACGTGCATCTCCGCTTCCTCGCGGGTGCCCGATGCGACCACGGCGCGGCCCTTCTCGTGCACATCGAGCATCAACTCGGTGGCCTTCTCGAGTGAGTAGCCGAACAGCTTCTGGAACACGAACGTGACGTAGTTCATCAAGTTCACCGGGTCGTTCCACACCAGCACGATCCACGGGCGGTCGGTCGCCGATGTCTCGTCGACATCGGGTTCCACCACCTCGGTGGGTTCCAGCGTGGTCGGCACCACTCCATTATTGCCGTCGATTCGGCATGACCCCATGGCGCGGCTCGCCCAAACTGTTCGCGGAATCCGGCGCGAGGCGCCTGGAATCCCCGGGAATTCGGAGCTCGGGTGATGTCACAACGCTGGCTCGACGAGGGCGCGCTGGACCGCAGGGGGAAACCCGTCTGGGTCGAGCGTGGCGCGCATGCCGATGCCGTCGATCAGCGCGATGAGTTCATCGACGGCGGTCCGGCCATCGTTCGGTAGGAGTGACGCCAGCAGCGCCTTCCACTCCACATATCGGGCGCGCTGTTCCGCAGCGAGCGCGTCGTCGCTGGCCGCCCGGCCCCAGAACGCCAGCCATACCTTCCACTCGTTACGTCGCTCGTCGTCGAGGGGGAGTGCCTCGCCGACCACGGCGCGAAGTGGTTCATCGCCGTCGAGGTCGCGTACCGCTGCGGTCATGCGCGCTCCGGCCGCGCGATGAACGTGTTGCAACGCAGCGAGCAACACCTCGTCTTTCGAGCCGAAGTAGTGGGTGACGAGCCCGGTGGTGCTGCCGGCGCGATCCGCGATGCGGCGCATCGTCGCACTGTCGAGTCCTTCGTCGGCGATCAGCGTGCAGGTCGCGCGCACGATCGTCGCACGCCGTTCGTCGTGGTCGACCACCTTCGGCACGAGGTCAGGATAGCCGTTTACGTAACGACTGTTGCGTAACGATGATCGATCTGGCAGGATGCGTAACGTGCGTTGTGTAAACGAGCTCGCAGGGATCGATGCGGCGACCGTCGGGGTCCTCGGATTCACTGCCAAAGACCACACGCCGCGCGCCATCGCCGTCACGCCCTACGTCGTCGAGGGGACGGCGACGGTCACCACGATGCTGGCGCTCCTCACCAAGGCGCAGATGCTACGCAACCGACCGGCAGCGGCGCTGTACGCCGGCGGCACACATGTGCATGGTGACGTCGCTGTCGAGATGCACGACGACCCGGCCTGGTTCGACCAGCACATTCGCCACCAAGAGCTCGCCAAGTACCCGCCGGCCAAGACCCTGCTGACGATCCCGTTTCATCGCCGCGTGTTGTGGTGGTACGTGGGACGTGTCGCCATGGTGTTCGAACTGCCGACGATCATCGAGCGGCCGGGGTCGGACCGCGTCACCCTCACCTCGGTGGTCGACGGTGGCGTGCAGATCATCCCGCTGGCGGCCGACCTCGACGTCGACTGCGTCGGTGTCGGCGATCACGTTGACCTCGGTGCTCCGGCGCCCGACGGGCCCGCCTGCCTGCTCGTGCACCACGAGACCGCGGGCATGGCCGAGCTGCTCTCGCTCACCTTGCGCGGCTCGGTGCGCGATGGTCGACTCGACGTAGCCGAACGGCGTGGTTCGGTTACACCCCAACACCCCGGCGCGCTCGATCAGCTGCGCAGTCTGCGTGCGCTGGCGCAGTCGGCGAAGGCCAACCGACCGATCATCAACGCATGGGCGGAGCGCACGCCAACGCCGTCCACCAATGTGACCAATGTGAATGGAGCAACACCATGACCCGTGAGCTGTCGAGAGTCGCCGTTCCGCACAACTGGAGTGCCATCCACGACGAGGTCCGATCCGCCGGCGGAGTGATCGTCGAGGGTCTGCTCGACGCGTCGGTCGTCGACGAGTTGAACGGCGACATCGATCGCTACCTCGTCGAGCATTCCGACGCGGGACATGCCGAGACCGGATCGGAGCTGTACGACCGTTTCCTCGGCGCACGCACCATCCGATTGCACGGACTGCTCGACAAGATCCCGAGCACCGAGGCGCTGCTGGCCCATCCCGAGCTGGTCGCCTGGGCCGAGCAGAGCATGTCCGATCTTGCCGCGTCGGTGTTGCTCAGTGCCGGCGAGATGATCGAGATCCGCAGCGGCGAGCCGGCACAGTTGCCGCACCGCGACAGCGACTCGTGGCCGGCGATGCCGATCGGCGAGACGCCGGTGGTGGTCAACGCGATCGTCGCCCTCGACGAGACGACGCTGGACAACGGCGCCACCTATGTTGCGCCGGGCAGTTGGGCGTGGCCGCCAGAGCGGCGAGCCGAGCCCGATGAGTTCGCGCGAGCGGTGATGTCGCCTGGCGATGCGTTGCTGTTCCGTGGCGACGTGATCCACGGCGGGGGCGAGAACACCAGCGACGGACGACGGCGGGTGATCTCGGTGTCGTACTGCGCCGGCTGGTTACGTCCGGTGGAGAACAGCTTCCTCACCGTGCCGACGGCTACTGCTGCAGCTGCGTCATCGGCGATGCAAGGGCTGCTCGGCTATCGCGCCCACGACGGCATCGAGCACGGCGGCGGCATGGTCGGTCTGTATGAGAACGGCGACCCGGGTGCCTACCTGGCGACCCAGCGCGAGCGATAGCGCGACCGGAGTCGGCGGCTGCCGGTCGGCGTGCTGGCCGCGATCAGCACACGTCCGCGAAGACCGAGTCGCAGAACACCGAGTTGCCCCCAGCGACCGAGACGTGCGCGTACGTTCCTCCAGCGCCGTTTCGATATCCGCCCAGGATCGAGGCTGTGTCGCCCGTCGGCCGATTCTCCGAGCCGCCCGACACCGACGAGCTCTCTCCGACCGCAAAGTTCCCTTCACCGCCCGACACCGACGAGTCCTCACCAGATGCCCAGTTCCCGAGGCCGCCTGACACCGACGACCCTTCTCCGGTCGCCCGATTCCCTGAGCCACCCGAGACCGCGGAATAGGTCCCCTGCGCGGAATTGACCGATCCGCCGCTGACCGACGACGACAGTCCGCTCGCCAGATTCGAGTTGCCACCAGAGATGTGCGATCGGATGCCCTGCGCATCGTTCAGGAAACCGCCCGTCACCGACGAGTACGAGCCACTTGCGGTGTTCTGGTAGCCGCCGATGACGGTGGCGTACACGGCCGACACCTCGTTGAAGTTCCCGAACACCACGCCGCTGTGGTTGGTGTATTCGTTGTCGGCGCCATTGACCAGGTTGTGGCTCCCACTGCGCGTCTCGGGGTCGGCGGTGTCTTCGTTGTACCCAACGATCAGGTTGCCGCGGCCGTTGCAGGGCTCGAAGCCGGTCGTCGAACACTCGGTGTCGCCAGATCCATCGACGATCCGCACGTTCACCCCGTCGAAGGTGACGGTCGGTTGACCACCGATCGTGCCAACGCTCACGGACGCGAGCTTGGTCTCCAGCGTGTCGTTCGTTGCCCGCAATGCGGTGACCTCCGATTCGAGTGCCACAAGACGTTGATCGATCTCGGTCAGGCTTTCCGACGTATAGAAGCCGACCACGTCGGCCAACACATCGACGGTGCCATTCTGGTTGTACAGCTTGATGGCTCCGTCGGGCGACAACTTCACGTCGACCTTGTTCGGTGTCGGCGACTGGCCGGGAAGCCAGTTCAGGTTCGACACCACGGGCACATCGTTCACGTTGGCGGGGAACACGCGCAGGTTCGATTGCCCCGTTGGATTGTCGATCGTGACGTTCATCGCCACGGCCACCGCCGACGCTGGGATGCTGCAGTTACCGACCTGGCCAGTGACCTGCTGCACGTAGGTCTCGCGTGGACCGAGCGGTGTCTTGCGCGGGCCGGCGGGCTCGTTGCCCGGTCGGAAGTCGAACAATCGACAGTTCTCGATCGGCTCGAACGTGGAATCGCTATCGCCAGGGGCGGCGTCGACGCTCAGCGCCGACATCACCGCCCACGCCCCCACGAGCGCCAGCAGCGCTCCGGTGACGAACCACACCAACGAACGAACTCGTACCGCAACCACCATCGTTATCCCCTTTGGTGTCCGGGCCGTCCCCGGCCCGATGCCGGGCGGCCCGACCGAAATTGTCGCAAGAACTCGCGTGAGGCGCCGGAGATGCCCTGAATTTCGGCGAGCGAGCCGAACGCCCGCCCCGAACTGTGCGCGGAATCCGGCGCGTGGCGCCGGAAATCCCCGGTTCTTCGGAGAGGGGGCGATCACATGTTCACGCGTTGGTGCGGTGATCGCTCGTCTCGTACCATGACCCTCGTCATGGCCGTTGGCAGTCGACCACTTGTTCCCTCCAGGTTGACGCCCGGCGGAGTGGCCCACGGCTCCAAGCGCGCCGCCACCACCGTGATTGGCGGCTACATCGCGCTCACCAAGCCGCGCATCATCGAGCTGCTGCTGATCACCACCGTGCCCACGATGGTCCTCGCCGAACGCGGCTGGCCCTCCACGTGGCTCGTCGTGGTCACCCTCATCGGTGGGGCGCTGGCCGCCGGTGGCGCCAACGCCACCAACATGTACGTCGATCGCGACATCGACGCACTGATGGAGCGCACCCAGCATCGACCGCTCGTCACCGGGCTGATCAAGCCGCGCAATGCCCTGATCTTCGCCGCCGTTCTTCAGGTCGCCGCGTTCGCCGTGTTGTGGGCGGGCGCCAACCTGCTCTCCGCCGTGCTCGCCTTCGGCGCCGCGGCGTTCTACGTCGGCGTGTACACGCTGTGGCTCAAGCGCACCAGCACCCAGAACATCGTGATCGGCGGCGCGGCCGGCGCTGTTCCGGTCCTGGTCGGCTGGGCCGCCGTGCAGAACTCGCTGTCATGGACTCCGGTCGTCCTCTTCATCGCCATGTTCCTGTGGACGCCCCCGCACTTCTGGGCACTCGCCGTGAAGTACGCCGACGACTACCGCAGCGCCGACGTCCCGATGCTTCCCGCCGTCGCCCCGTTCGCCCAGGCCGTGCGCCAGATGCTCTGGTACACGATCGCCCTCGTGATCACCACGCTCGTGCTGATCCCGGTGGCCGATCTCGGCTGGATCTACGGCGTGACCGCGGCGATCCTCGGTGCGATGTTCATCGGCGGCACGATCTACTTGGGCAAGCGCCCGTCACCGGCGGCGAGCATGCGCTTGTTCACGTTCTCGATCACGTACGTGACCGTGCTGTTCGGCGCGATGACGCTCGACGTGCTCGTGCGCTACGGCTGGTAACGCACCGCACCGTTCTGTGCGCCGAATACGGCGCGTGGCGCCGGAAATTCCCTGGATTTCGGTGAGGCTCAGCCGACCGGCTGGCTTGGGGTGAACTGGCCGATCAGCGTGGCGCCGTACGAGAAGGTGAGGCCGTTTGGCGTGCCGTCGCCACACACGAGAGCGAAGGTGCGCTTCACGCCACCCACCACATCGAACACACGCGACGAGTTGTACGTGTCGACGCCGTTGCTGGACAGTTGTGACTGCTCGAGCGATGGGTACCCGACGACGGTCTGTTGGAGGTACGAGATCGCATTCGCGTCGGAGATGTAACACGCCACGAACGCTGGGTCGATGCTGTTCAATCCGGAGTACCCCGTGACCGTCAGTTGCCCACTGACCTTCGGTGTCACCTCGAGCTCGACCATCGTCGCCCCCGCCGACGGAATCGTCACCACCTCGTCGCCCTCGGGGACGTCGTCGTTGGCGCCGACCATCTCGCGCACGGTGAACGGCTGCGCGTCGGCCAGCTGCTGCAGCCCCGCGCTGATCTCCATGAGCGTTGCGTTGGTGTAGTAGCCGACGATGTCGCCAAGCACGGACACGGTCCCGTTCTGGTTGAACATCTTGAGCGCACCGCCCGGCGAGAGCTGCACGTCGACCTTGTTGGGGAACGGTGCCTGCCCAGCGGAGAAATTGAGGTTCGACACCAGCGGCACCTCGGTGAGGTTCGCCGGGAACAGTCGGAGGTTCGACTGTGCGGTCGGGTTGACCACCGTCACGTTCATCGCCACCGCCACCGCATCGGACGGAATCGCCAACGGTCCGGTGCAGTTGCCGACGCCACCAGTGATCTGTTGGGTGTAGGTCTCGCCCTGCCCGAGCGGCGCGCTGCGCGGCCCAACCTGATCGTTGCCGCCGCGCAGGTCGAAGGCACGACAGCCGGGAGTTGGCACAAACGTGGCGTCGTCGTCGCCGGGTGCCGCGCCGACCTGCCAGGCCTGGGTGACGATGAGGGTCGCCGTTACGGCAAGCACCGCGGTGGTCGCGACCCACATCAGGGTCCGCGTGGAGATCTGCACTGTCGTCCGCATAGGCCGCAGATCCTGGCACAGGGCCGGGATCGGCTCGTCCGACCCACCCGAGCGCCGGTTCTGTTCGCGGAATCAGGCGCCTGGCGCACGGAACCCCCGGTTTTTCGGGAGGGGTTCGGTCGGTGATGGGATTCGTGAAAAGGGGTTCTGTGATCGTTGGGATTGTCGCTGGGATTTCGGCTCGGCGGCGGACCGCCGGGTAGTGTCTCGGCCGTCGTCGGGCGCCTGCGCGCGTACCCGGCGGACCAGCACAGCGAGTTCGCAAATACGCATGACGGCCACCACATGACCAGCAGCACATGACGACCATCGACACACGAGCGGAAACGATCACCGACGACACCGGCACCGACACGACCAGCGACGAGCCCTTCGAAGCGGGCGAAGTACTGCTGTCGTCACCGGTTGCCCACTGGCTGATCTCCGCCGACCACAAGCGGATCGGGCGCACCTACCTCGGTGCGGCCTTCCTCACGGTGCTCACCACCATCGTGGTCAACATCTTGTTGGCCATCGAACGCACCGACGGCGACTCGGTGGTGCTCGACGAGAACGTGCTCGCCCAGCTGCTCGACGCCCAGCGCGTCGGGTTGGTGTTCGGCACCCTGCTGCCGCTGGCCATGGCGCTGTGTGTGATCGTCGTACCGCTGCAGATCGGTGCCCGCTCGCTCGCCTTCCCGCGGATGGCCGTGGTTGGGTTCTGGATCTGGTTCGGCGGCGCCGTCGCCTTTGCCATTGCCCTGGCCAACAACGGCGGCTCGCTCGGCGGCTCCGAAGACATGGTGTCGTTGTTCTTCCTCGGCGTCGGCACCATGGCGGTCGGCCTCACTGCCACCGCCGCCTCGATCGTCACCAGCGTGCTCACCACCCGGGCACCGGGCATCACACTGCGGCGCACCCCCTTCTTCACCTGGTCGGCGATGATCTTCTCGCTCGGCGTCATCGTGGTGATGCCGGTACTGGTCGGCGCGCTGACCTACCTCTTTGTCGACCACCGCTACCCACGTGAGGGCTTCGGCGGCAACGCCGGCTTCTACACGTGGGCCGGATGGATCCTCACCCAGCCGGCGACCTACCTGTTCGCCATCCCGGCGATCGGCGTGTTCGCCGAACTGCTCCCGGTGGTGTTCGGTAAGCGCACCCCAGCGCGCGGCGTGATGATCGCCGGGCTCGGCCTGGTCGGCGTTGCTGCGCTGTCGGCGGTGACCCAGCAGAACATTCAGAACCTCCCCTGGGAAGGCGGCGGGTTCAACACCGACAACCTCGGCGACAAGTTCCAAGACCTCGCGCCGTACGTGATCTTCAACGCCATCCCCATCGCCGGCCTCCTGCTGGTGTTCCTGATGGGCCTGTTCCTCGCCAAACCCGACGACAGCGGCTTCGGCTTCTACCTCACCAGCTCGTTCCTGTTCGCCTTCTTCGGGTTCGGGATGATCCTCGTCGGCATGGTCGGCGGCATCATGTACGCCCTCGACGATCTCGGCGTGCAGGGCACGGTGTTCGAAGAAGCGGTGATCGTCTACGTCGCCTACGGCGGCGTGCTCGGCATCATGGGCGGCATCGCGCACTGGGTGCCCAAGTGGCGCGGTGGCATCTTCCCCGTCGGCATCGCCGTGCCGCTCGCCTTGCTCGGCGTGTTGGCCACGGTCCTCGCCTCGTTCCCGCACTACATCGCCGGCCTACTCGACCAAGAGGGCGGCCTCTTCTATAGCGACAGCGACCTCGTGATCTGGAACATCCTCGTGCTTGTCGGCCACTCGCTGATGCTCATCGTGGTGCTCGCCTTCATCGCCGCCCTGGTGATCATGGTGAAGGCCGACCCCGACGGCAACGACCCCGCCGACCCGTGGAACGCACAAACCGTCGAGTGGACCACCACCTCGCCAGCCCCGCCGGAGAACTTCGTCGACCTGCCGATGGTCCACTCCGCTGAACCGGCCTACGACCTCGACGAGCAGCGACGAACGTCCGCTGCCAGCGAGGGAGGTGGATCATGAGCCTTGCGCTCCCGGCCGCTCCGGCACCAGCGCCACGTCGCCAACTGCTCGTGGCATCGATCCTCGGCGCCGGCGCCATGATCATGCTCACAGGGTCGATGCTCGCCATCTGGGCGCTGCAGCGCACCCGCTCACTCGACACCTTCGACGTGTGGCTGCCCGACGGCGTCACCATCCCGGAAGTGCCGTCGAACGTGATGCTCGTCGCTTTCGTCGGCGTTGGCGTGATGGTCCAATGGGCACACTGGGCCGCCGAGCACGGCGACCGCGCCCACACGGTGTTGGCCCTCGGACTCACCGGGCTGTTCGGCATCTTGATCATCAACGCCCAAGCATTCATCTGGTTCGAGATGGGCATGGGCGCCGCTGACGGCACCTACCAAGCGATGTTCTACGCGATCACCGGCATGTTCGTGGTGCTGCTGATCGTCGGCGTGGCGTTCACCACCGTCGCCGCCTTCCGCTTCATCGGCGGACGCGAAGACGACCGCGAACTGCTCGCCGCCCACGCCATCTACTGGTACGCCGTTGCCGCCTGTTTCGCCGGCATCTGGTTCCTCGTCTACGTCACCAAGTGAGCCGCTGAATGTTCACCACCGGTACCAAGTTCCTCGTCGGCGCCACCGTCGTGTCGATCATCGTCACGGTCGTCTACGGGGTCACCCAAGACGGCGTGATGGGCACGATCGGGTTGATCTCGGCGTCGGTCGCGCTGGCCCTCGTCACCGGCGTCAACCTGTTCACCCGCGACGCCAACATCTTCATCGACGACGACGCCGCGGTGGCCACCTGTCCGGCGTCGAACCCCGCCCCCGGACCCAGCGCCTGGCCGCTGCTGTTCGCCCTCGGTGTCTTCTTGATGGTGATCGGCCTCGTCACGGTCGAGCCGATGTTCATCATCGGGGTCATCGCCATGCTGGCCGGCGGCGCCGAGTGGACCGCACAGGCGTGGGCCGAGCGAGCCTCCGGCACCGCATCGCACAACCGCGAAGTGCGCTCGCGCATCGCCAACCCACTCGAATATCCGATCGGTGGCGCCGCGATTATCGGCGTGATCGCCTACTCGTTCAGCCGGATCATGCTGTACCTGTCGAAGGTCAACGTGGTGGTCGTGTTCTCCATCGTCGGCGCGCTGATCCTCGCCGCGGCCTTCTTCTTCGCCTACCGGCCCAACGTGAAGCGCAGTGTGATGGTCGGCACGATGTCGGTTGCCGGCGTCGCCCTCATCGCCGGCGGCGTGGTCACCGGTCTCGACGGCGAACGCGACATCCCCGAGCACGAAACGGCACAGGGCGAAGCCGCCGAAGGGCTGTGCGAAAGCACCGAGAAGACCGAAGCCGACAAGAACGCCGCCCAAACCGTGGCCGCCCAGGCCAGCGTCGCCGCCGAGATCACGCTGACCGACGACGGCACGCTCACCAAGAAATTGAACGGCCCCGCCGAGTCGTCGGCACTCACCCTGCCCCGCTCGAATCCGAGCAACATCGTGTTCCGCAACGAGTCGTCGGAGAAGCGTCGCCTGTCGGTGCAACTTGGCGAAACCGAAGTCGAGGTCGGCGACGTCACCGAGCAGGTCGACGGCGCCGAGACCGTGGTCGAACGAGAACAGCTGTGCACCGCACTGGTCGAAGAGGGCGGCGTGCAGAACATCACCCTCACGATTGGGCCTCCGAGCAACTCCGTCGAGGGCGGCTACTTCTTCTTTGTGCCGGGCGTCGACTCGGCGCGGCTGGAGCTGATCGTTCCGTGAGCGAACAGCAGTTTCGATCGCAAACGATGAACAAACGAACAAGTAGGTCGGCTTCCACAGGCGCGAGTACCGTCAGCTCAGTGAGTCGTTTCCGCATCGCCGCCGTGGTCGGTCTCGGCGCGCTCGTCGCCGGATGCGCCCAAGACGCACCACAAGACACGTTCGATCCGGCCGGCCCGAACGCGCAGAAGATCCAGAACCTGCAGGTGCCGGTGTTCATCATCGCTGGCATCGTCGGCGTGGTCGTGCTGTCGGTGATCACCTTCGTGATCTTCCGCTACCGCGACCGCGGCCAGGCGATTCCCGAGCAGACGCACGGCAAGCCCGCCCTCGAGATCTTCCTCACCATCATTCCGGCGCTGATCCTGATCGGTATCGCCATTCCCACGGTTTCCACCGTGTTCGCCCTCGCCGAAGACGACGACACCGAGTGCATCATCAACGTCACCGGCCAGCAGTGGTGGTGGGAAGTCGACTACCCGGTGCAGGACGGCTGCGGCGGCATCTCCGAGCCGATCGTCACGTCCGGCCAGATGGTGCTGCCGGTCGACACGCCGGTGCTCGTGCGCGGTACCTCGCGCGACGTCATTCACTCGTGGTGGATTCCGCGCCTCAACGGCAAGCGCGACATGGTCCCCGGCCGTGTGCAAACCAACCGCATGCAGGCCGACGAACCCGGCATCTACGCCGGTCAGTGCACCGAGTTCTGCGGCCTGTCGCACGCCAACATGCGCATGGAAGTGGTGGCCCTCGAGGCCGACGACTTCGAGACGTGGAAGGCCAACCAACTCAGCGCGTACGAGTCGCCCACCAACGAGCTGGCACAGGCCGGTGAATCGACGTTCGTCGCTCAATGCTCGCGGTGCCACCAGGTGAACGGCCTGGAGGATTCCAACGGCGACCCGATCGTGTCGCGGCCCGACCTCAACGTGTTCTCGGGCGCCGCGCCCAACCTGTCGTATCTCATGACCCGCAACACCTTCGCTGGCGCAATGTTCGACCTGCTCACGCCCGAGTGCCGGGCCGACGTCTGGGAGGCACCGCCCGAAGAGTTCGGCGAGCGCTACCTCGCCGGGGTCACCCCCGACTGTCTCAACCGGGTGCAGCTGCGCGAATGGTTGCGCGACTCACCCGCCGTGAAGCCGATGTACACCGACCCGACTGAACTCGCCGAAACCAACGGCCTGCCACGAGGCATGCCGTACCTGGCCCTCAGCGAGGACCAGATCGACGAGCTCGTCGCGTACCTGCTGGAACGCAAGTAACCGGAGCACGCACCGATGGCCATCATCGAACGCCCAACCGACGCACCGGCGCTGGCGCCGGGTGGCGACGCGCCCGCGGTCACGCCGACGCGGTCATACGGCTACTTCCGTCGACCGGTGGAAACCACCGGTTGGCGTGCGTGGGCGTTCACCGTCGACCACAAGAAGATCGGCATCATGTACGGCGTCGTGGCGATGGTGTTCTTCATCGTCGGCGGTGTCGAGGCCTTGTTCATCCGCCTCCAGCTGGCCGGTCCCGAAGGCACCGTGTTGTCGGCCGACGCCTACAACCAGATGTTCACGATGCACGCCACCACGATGGTGTTCTTGTTCGTGATGCCGATGGCCGCGGCGTTCGCCAACTACATGATCCCGCTGCAGATCGGCGCCCGCGACGTGGCGTTCCCCCGCCTCAACGCGCTCAGCCTGTGGACCTTCGTGTTCGGCGGCATCTTCCTCAACACCTCATGGTTCCTCGGCGGCGCCGCCGACGGCGGCTGGTTCATGTACGCCCCGAACAGCGCCGTGCCGTTCTCGCCGAGCAACGGCGTCGACTACTGGACCCTCGGCCTGCTCATCACCGGCATCGCCTCGTTGGTCGGTGCGGTCAACCTGATCGTCACCGTGCTCAACATGCGAGCCCCGGGCATGACGATGATGCGGGTGCCGATCTTCACCTGGATGGCGCTGGTCACCCAGTTCCTGCTGCTGTTCGCCATGCCAGTGATCACCGTGGCCCTCGTGCTGCTGTTGTTCCAGCGCAACTTCGACGCCACGTTCTTCGAAGTCGCCGAAGGCGCCGACCCGCTCTTGTGGCAGCACCTGTTCTGGATCTTCGGTCACCCCGAGGTGTACATCATCGTGCTCCCGGCGTTCGGCATCATCTCCGAAGTCCTGCCGGTGTTCTCCAAGAAGCCGCTGTTCGGCTACCCGTTCGTGGTGTTCTCGGGTGCCGCGATCGGCTTCGTCGGCTGGGGCGTGTGGGCTCACCACATGTTCGCCTCCGGTCTCGGGCCGATCTCGGTGGCGGTGTTCTCCGTCGCCACCATGGCCATCGCCGTGCCTACCGGCGTGAAGATCATCAACTGGACGCTCACCATGTGGGGCGGCAAGTTGCGGTTCACCACCGCCATGCTGTTCGCCACCGGCCTCATCGTGATGTTCACCATCGGCGGTTTGTCGGGAGTGACCCACTCGGTGGCGCCGTCCGACACGCAGCAAACCGACACCTATTACATCGTCGCCCACTTCCACTACGTGATCTTCGGCGGCGCCGTGCTCGGCTTGTTCGCCGGCATGTACTACTGGTGGCCGAAGGTGTTCGGCAAGATGCTCAACGAATCGTGGGGCAAGGCCAACTTCTGGACGATGATCGTCGGCATGAACCTGACCTTCGGTCCGATGCACATCATCGGTCTGCAAGGTCAACCGCGGCGCATGTACATCTGGACCGAGAACCGCGCCGGCGACGGGTTCTTCAACCTCGGGTTCTGGAACCTCGTGTCCACCATCGGCTCGTTCATTCTCGCCGTCGGTGTGCTGTTCTTCTTCATCAACGTGTGGGTCAGCCGCAAGAACCCGCCCGCCCCGGCCGATCCGTGGGACGCACGCAGTCTCGAGTGGCTCGCCGAGAGCCCGCCCAAGGAGTACAACTTCGAGCGCACCCCGACGGTGCACGCCCTCGACGAGATGTTCCACCGCAAGTATGAAGACGTCGGCGAAGGCGATGCGCACGAGTACGTCAAGGTGGCCACCACCGAGGAGCTCCACGCCCAAGAGGTCGAGCAGCGCGACCACCACATCCATCTGCCGTCGCCCTCGTACTGGCCGTTCGTGCTGTCGTTCTCGCTGCCGGTGATCGCCTACGGCGTCATCTACTCGACGCTGTTGATCATCGTTGGCTTGGCGATCGCCACCGTGGCGATGTTCGGCTGGGCGCTCGAGCCGCCCACCGCCGACGACTCCGAGTTCGATCCGCCGTCCGACGGCGGCGGCGGAGAACCGAGCAAGGAGCTGGTCGCCAGTGGCTGACACCACCATCGATCCCGCCGACGCGCCGGCACCCGCCGAGGCTGCCGGGCACGAGGCGATCCCCGCCGGCTACGACGACGGCCAAGACCACATCGGTCTGGAGCACCACACCTCCACCGGGCTGTCGAACACCAAGCTGGCGATGTGGCTGTTCCTCGGCAGCGAGTGTCTGCTGTTTGGTGGGCTGATCTCCACCTACATGCTGTACCGCAACCGGCGCGCCGACACCCTCGGCCCCGACCAGCTGTGGGACATTCCGTTCACGTCGGCCACCAGCTTCATCTTGCTGATGTCGTCGCTCACGATGGTGCTGGCGGTGCAGTCGGCCAAGCGCGAAGACGACCGCAACACTCGGTTGTGGCTCACCGTGACCGCCCTGCTCGGCGGGTTGTTCCTCGCCGGCCAGATCTACGAGTTCACCGTCTTCTACCGAGAGGGTCTCGGGTTCACCACCAACCTGTTCGCCTCGAGCTTCTACACGCTCGTCGGCTTCCACGGCGCACACGTCACGGTCGGCATCATCATGTTGATGGCGCTGGTCGGCATGCTGCTGCGCAATCGAGTACACGGCAACAAGGCCGAAACCGTCGAAATGATCGGCCTGTACTGGCACTTCGTCGACATCGTGTGGATCATCATCTTCACTCTCGTCTACCTGATCCCGGCCTGATTCTGGAGCGGCACCGATGAGCACCGACACCACAACCGGCACCGCCGAACACCATTTCGGCGAGGACATCACCGCTACCGAACCGTCGCCGGTCCCGCATGAACACAAGGACCTGCGCGACCGCGACTACGTGTTCATCGCGTTCTTGCTGCTCGTGCTCACCGCACTCGAAGTTGCTGCCAGCTACGTCCCCCTCGGGTCGTGGAAGGTGCCGTTGCTGCTGATCATGATGGTGATCAAGTTCGTCACCGTCGCCAGCTTCTTCATGCACCTACGCGGCGACGCGCGGCTCTTCTCGTGGATGTTCTACACCGGCGTGTTCTTGGCCGTCGGTGTGTACATCGCCGCTCTCACCACGTTCCACTTCTTCGCCCCCTAACCCCCGGCGTGGCCCGGGGAGGATTCCCCAATGCTCCTGGCCCAAGCGATCGACAGCGCTGCGAACGACTCCAGCCCGTGGCGCTACCAGTTCCACCCCGAGGTGTGGATCCTGGTCGGCTCACTCACCGCGCTGTACATCTACATGGTCAAAGTGGTCGGCCCCCGTGCGGTGCCCGAGGGCACCCCGCCGGTGAGCCGCAAGAACATCTACGCCTTCGTCGGCGCGATGGTGATGTTGTGGGTGGCCAGCGACTGGCCGTTGCACGACATCAGCGAGGAGTACCTCTACTCGGCGCACATGTTCCAACACATGATGCTCACCTACTTCCTCCCGCCGTTGGCCCTGTTGGCCACGCCGGAGTGGTTGCTGCGGGTGCTGATCGGCAACGGAAAGCTGTACTCGGCGCTGTCGTTCATGTGTCGGCCGGTGGTCGCCGGTGTGGCCTTCAACGTGGCGGTCATCGTCACCCACATCCCGATCGCTGTGAACGAGTCGGTGGCCAACGGGCCGCTGCACTACTCGCTGCACTTCGTGGTGGTGATGCTGTCGCTGTTGATGTGGATGCCGGTGTGCGGACCGTTCCCCGAGTACCACCTCACGCCCATCGGCAAGTCGATCTACTTGTTCCTCCAGTCGATCGTGCCGACGCTGCCCGCAGCATGGCTGACGTTCGCCGAAGGCACGGTGTACGAGGCCTACGACATACCGACGAGGTTGCTCGGCCTGAGCATCACCGAAGATCAACAGCTCGCCGGCGCCGTGATGAAGCTCGGTGGCTCGATCTTCTTGTGGACGATCATCGTGTTCATCTACTTCAAGCGGTTCGCCTCGACCTACCGCAACGAGCACAACTACAAGCGGCGCGGGGCGATGCCCACCGCGGAAATCACCGGACACGACGAGTTCCCGCTGACCACGGCCGACGTTGAGCGCGAGTTTGCGCGCGCCCAGTCGGGACCGGACGGAGATCCCCCGGTGGACGACGCGTCAAACGACGCCGTGTCGCGCTGATCGCATCGGTAACCTCGCC
>JBCBSO010000002.1:0-21956 GCA_039819205.1 Actinomycetota bacterium | reverse complement strand
CTCGAACCCGATGTCGAGACCAGCGATCAACAGCGCGGCGACGAACACGCCGACCGGGTGGAGCCGCCCGACGAGGGCGACGATGATCGCCGTGAAGCCGTAGCCGACGCTGGCGGCGTCGTTCAGCCTGCCGTTGACGCCGGCGATCTCGACGAATCCGGCGAGACCGGCGAGTGCCCCGGCGACGAGGAGGACAGCAACGATCACGCGCCCCGCTGGCACCTCATTGGCTTCCACGGCTTCGGGGTTGTAGCCGAGTGCACGGATGCGGAAACCGAACCGGTGCCGGGAGAGCACCCATGTCATCACCGGGACCAGCAGCGCCGCGATGACGAAGCCGAGGTGCACGTCGAGCACCGGAACGATTGGCAGCTCGGCGTTGCCGACGGGCTTACTGAGCGCGACGAACGACTCGGGGTCGCGAATTCCGACGCGCGTCGACCACTGCAGCACCGAGAGGCCGATGTACACGAGCATCAGCGACGAGATCACGATGCTGGCGCCGAAGCGCACGTTGAGCACACCGCAGATCCCGCTCCACAGTGCGCCAGCCGCCGCTCCCACGGCGATGCCGATGATGATCAGCAGCGGACCCGGGAGGCTCTGCATACCCCCGGCGGTGACCACGCCGACGCTCGCTGCCGCAGCAACGACGTACTGGCCTTCGGCGCCGATGGTGAACACGCGCGCCCGGTAGGCGAACGCGTAGCCGAGGGCGATCAGCAGCAACGGCGTTGCGGCGGTCGCCGTGTCGCTGAGTCCGCGCGGTTCGAAGAACACACCGTTGATCACGTCGGCGTACACCGACAACGGTTGTTCGCCGATCAGCGCGATGAGCACACCGCCGACGACGAGCGCGACGATCAGCCCGACGACCGGGACGACGATCGCAGCGAGCAGGTCGCGCGCCATCGCTCGTCGGGCCACCCCGTCACCGGCGGCGAGGAGCTGTTCGGCAGTCGACGCGCTCGTCGCGGACGCGTTGGGACCAGGATCGCTGGCGACCGCGTTGTCCTGCGCGACGCTGCCGGCGGCTGCCGGGGTCGTCGTAGACGGGCTGTCCGCCTCGTCAGACGGATCGGTGTCTGCCGGGCGGAGCACACTCACGACGCAACCGATCGCGTCAACTCGGAGTTCGTCATCGCCAGACCGATCGCCGAGCGATCGAACGGCGGTTGGAACTCACCCGACACGCGTCCGTTGGCGAGCACCAGAATCCGGTCACTGACCGCAAACAGCTCGTCGAGTTCGGCGCCGATCCACAACACCGCGGCGCCGTCGGCCGACCGCGTCAACAGCCGTTCGACGATCGTCTGGGCGGCATTCGGATCGAGCCCGCGGGTGGGATAACAGGCGATGACGACACCCGGTATGTCGTCGAGCTCGCGGGCGAGAACGAGCTTCTGCGCATTGCCGCCCGACAAGCTGGCGGCGCGCGCCGAGGGCCCGGCGGCGCGCACGTCCCACTCGATGAGCTGCTCAGCGGCGACGGCCTCACGCGTCGACCTCGGTCGACGGATCGCCGGTACCCGTCCGAGCTCGAGATTGTCGGAGATCTCCATTGGTCGAACGAGCGCATGCCGGTACCGATCCGATGGGATGTAGGCAACGCCTTCGGAGCGACGGGCGCGCGGGTCGAGCGCGGCGAGCGGTTGTCCATCGATTTCCACTCGGCCGCGCTCTGGCGGGACCCGCCCCGACAACAGCGCTTCAAGATCCGACTGGCCGTTGCCATCGACCCCGGCGATCCCCACGATTTCACCAGCGCGCACGTCGAGCGAGACTCCGCTGAGGCGACCGGCGACTGCGTGGTCGACGTGCAGTCGCACCGGGCGGTCGGCATCGGGCGTTTCGTGGGGCACGTGTTCGCGTGCGGCGAGGACACCGGTCGATTCGGAGCCGATCATTGCGGTCGCCACTGCGCCGCGCGAGAGATCACCCACCTGAGCGTCCTCGATGATCGGTTCACCGGAGCGCAGCACCGTCACCCGGTCGCAGCCGGCGAACACTTCGCCGAGACGATGGGTGATGATCGCAATTGCGTGACCATCGTCGGCAAGCCGGCGGCACACCGTCAGCAGCTGGTCGGCCTCGGCGTCGGTGAGCACGGCGGTCGGCTCGTCGAGGACGAGAATCTCGGCGTGGGCGTCGAGCGCCCGCAGCAGCTCGAGGCGTTGTTGTTCGCCGACCGACAGTGCGCCGACGGGAACGTCGTCGCGTACTGGGAGTCCGAACCGCTCGACGAGCTCGTCGAGGTGTCGGCGCAGTCGTCGGCCGCTCGGACGCAGACGACCCAGCGGCCGTGCCAGCAACAGGTTCTCCGACGCGCTCAGCGTGGGGACGAGGGTGAAGTGCTGTTGCACCAGCGCGATCCCGGCACGCCGTGCGGCACCGGGATCGAACTGATCGACGTGTTCGCCGTCGACGACTACGTCGCCCCGGTCCGGGCTGTCGAGCCCGGCCAGGATCCGCATCAGGGTGGTCTTGCCGGCGCCGTTGGCCCCCAGGACGGCATGGATCTCCCCCTTGCGCAGGGTGAGATCCACACCGTCGAGTGCAATGGTCGTCCCGAACCGACGGTGGATCCCCGTCATCTCGACGACGACGTCGCCTCGGGCGGGGCCGTCCGTCATTGGAGGATCAGGCCTCGGGGATGAACGGCACCTCGAACTCGCCGTTCTGGATCTCGGCGAGACGGGTCTCGAACAACGCCAGCGCCTCGTCGCTGATCGAGCCTTCGTCGGCCGGATCGATCACCACTTCGAGGCCACCATCAGCGAGCCCGACGCCGTAGTACTGCGCCTGGTTCGAGCCGGCAGCGACATCGGCAACCGCTTGACCGAACACGAGGTCGAGGTTCCACAGGAACGACGACAACACGGAGTCGCCGACCTCGGCCATGTCGCCAACGTACCCGCTGCTCACTCCGCCCTCGTCGTTCGCCGCTTCGATCTGGCCAAAGGTCGGCGCCTGCCCGCATCCGACGAACATGGTGGCGCCGTCATTGGACTGACCGAGTGCGCCTTCCTTGGCGAGCTGCACATCGAACCAGTCGCCGACGGCGATGAAGCTCCCTTCGGTGTCGGGGCGAATCTCGCGTGCACCGGCGAGGAACGCCTCGTACATCGAGTAGCACGCGGGGATCTCGAAGCCGGCGGCGCCGGCAACGGCACCGTCCTCGGTCGCCCCGGCCGCCAGGATTCCCTGCAGGTACGAGGCCTGGTAGAACGGCTGCTCGTAGTCGCCCTGGTTGTCGGCGACGTCACCGAACCCGCCGGCGTACAAGAAGATCGTGTCGGGGAAGTCGGCGGCGACTGCTTTCACGTCCTCGCCGAAGTCGAACGAGTGCGCAATGATCGGGTTGAACCCGTCTTCGGCCAGCGCCCGCATCGCTCGTTCGGCCTCTGCGCCGGGGGTGACGTTCTCCGACAGTGAGATCTCCGACACCGCGCCGGACGCCTCGAGCGCGTTCGCTCCGTCGTAGGCCGCCTCGCCCCACGAGCCATCGAACCACTCGGCCGAGTACACGATGGCCAGCTTCGGCGCGTCGCCGTCGGCACCGGCGTCCGACGCTGCGTCGTCGCCCTCGGCCATCTCGTCGTCGGCCGTTTCGTCCGGGTCGGTCTCCTCGGTGGGGCTGGTCGTCGCGTCGGCGGCGCCGTCGTCATCGTCGTCGCTACCGCACGCGGCAACGAGGAGGGCGGACGCGGCGAGGCCCGCGAGCACACGGCGAGAGCGAGTCAATGTGATCATCGCCGGGAACGTAGACAACAGGTGTTTCCCACCCATTTCGAGTGTGTGAAGTCACACGCCCCGAAGCTCCCGGGACGACGTCGACCCTATGAACTACGTCAGCGAGCGCGACCCGGCGACACGCCGTCCGGCGACCCACACGTCGGTGATGTCGTCAGCGCTCGCCAGACGGATGGCCTTCTCGAACACGCGGGCGTGGTCGTCGACTTCTCCCCACCGCCGGAGGGCGGAACCGGGCCGGTCGAGGTCGATGGCGAATGCGTCGAACGGCAGCCCTGGCGCCAGCAGGCCGACGTCGAGTCCGAGCAGGCGTGCCCCGCCGACGGTGGCCATGTGGAACGCCTCGACGATCGAGAGCCGCGACCCGGCGACCCCACGCGTTTCCGACTCGATCGCCGCGTCGACACCGTCTTCGAGGTACCGCGAGGCGGTCACCGCATGCGCACACTGAGCGAGCAGACCGGGCGACGATCCACCGGCGATGTCAGAACCGAGCCCGACCGCAACGCCCATCTGTGACGCCCGTCGAGCCGGGAACACTGCGTTGGCGAAGTACGCGTTCGAGAGTGGGCAGTGGGCGACCCCGGCGCGCACGGTGGCGATCGACCCGAGATCAGTCTCGCCGAGATGGTCACCGTGCGCGAGCACGGTGTGGGGGCGCAAGAGCCCGAACGCATCGAGCGCTTCGGTGTCCGAACGTCCGTACCGATCGTGTGCGTGCTGGTGCTGCCAGTCGCTCTCTGAGCAGTGCGTCTGCACCGACAGCCCCGTCGCCTCGGCGAGCTCGCCAAGGCCGTTGAGCAACTCGTCGGTGCATGCCGGGGTGAACCGCGGCGTGATGATCGGCTCGACGAGGTCCGAGCCGATCGCCACGATCTGGTCGATCGACTGAGCCGACGCGTCGACGCCGGCCGCCGCGTCGACGTCCCGATACCACGACGGTGTGCCCTCGGGGTGATCCATCGCGACGCGACCCACGAATGCCCGCTGTCCGAGCGTCGCGCAGGTACTCGCGAGCATCGTGGTCGTGTCGACGTCGATCGTGGCGAAGTACACCGCCGTCGTCGTCCCGTGCGCCAGGAGGACCCCGACGAGGTCCTGCCACACCGGTCCAGCGAAGGCCGGGTCGGTGGCGCGGCGTTCGAGCGGGAACGTGTACTCGAACAGCCAGCGCTCCAACGGCAGGTCGAGTCCGGTGCCAAGTTGCGGCCACTGCGGTGCATGGATGTGCGTGTCGACCAGACCGGGCAACAGCACGACGCCGTCGCCGAGCCGGACGTCGACGGGCCCCGGCTCGTGCGAGATCTCGACGATCCGCCCGTCGTCACCGACGACGATCCGCACGTCGTCGAGATGCTCGATGGCGTCGGGGGTCGGGGTCTGGAACACAGTGGCCGCGACGGTGAACATCACGTGCCAGTCTGGCCCGCGACCCACGTCGCGATGCCTGCCCGATTCGCTGCGCCGAGCTTGCGCAGGATGCTCCGTACGTGTTGCTCGACGGTCCGCTCCGACAACACCAGGTCGGTGGCGATCTGTTTGTTGGTTAGCCCGTGGGCGACAAGTCGTGCGATCTGTGCTTCTCGTCGCGACAGCGGGCCGAGCGGCCGATCGAGCTTCGCCAACTGTTGGCGTGCTCGGTCGGCGTGCCACGACGCCAACACGGAATCGGCTCGGGTGACCGCTTCGCGTAGCCACGTCTCGGCCCGATCGTCGCCGAGGAAGGCGGCCAATCGACCGAGGACCAGTGCGACGGGGCCACCGCTGGGCGCCATGGCAGTCGGTTTGACATGGTGGCTGGCGAAGGGCTCCAAGAGGTCGATGAGCGCTCCAGCCGAGTCCCGGTCTTCGGCGAGTACGGCGAGGTGGGCGTGGTCGGCATGAACGACGAGCCACTCGACCGCCGTATCCGGAACATCGTTCACGTGGGGGGCGAGCGACCGCCAGATGGCGACGGCCTCGGCGGTCTGGCCCATCTGTGCCAACAGCGCCGCTCGCCAGCCCTGGGCGAGGAACGGCATACCATCGAGCGCTCGGCGGACCTCGACCTCTACCTCCTCGAGCCCTTCGCCTGTCCGTTGAGCGAGCACTGAACGCAGGATCAGCCCGACGAACGGCCCATCGGGCACCTCTGCGCGCTCGGCCGCGCTGCTCGCTTCGGATGTCAACGCGCGGGCGTCGTCGAGCCGGTCCTCGTCCAGGGCCAGACAGGCGCGAATCGTGACCAGACGCCACGCCCATGCCGGTGACGTCAGTCGGTTGGCGGCGGCCGTGAGATCGACGAGCGCAGCGTTCCACTCCATGCGCATCCCGAGTTGGCCCAACGCATCCAGCCGCCACATCTGACCCCAGGTCAGAATCTCCGGATCGCCCGAGCCGACGCCGAGGTCGATGAGTTCGGCGGCGGCCGCCAACCGCTGCCCGACTCCGTGGGGACCCAGTGCGTCGGAGTGCGCAGCCTGCAGCGACAGATACCGCTGGCGGACCGCGTGGTCATCGAGCCGCTGTTGCCCCACCGGGTTCGGCGCAGCCCACGCCGATGAGATCGCCGCCAATTGAGACTCGACCATCGCCCGCAACTCGGGTTCAGCGTCCCCCAGGAGGGCGACGGCCTCGACACACAGCGCCCGGCGAGCTGCCGCGTCGGCGGTCGGCAGCAGGTCCGGCCCGGCGATGGCCAGCGCGGCCTGCGCAATGATCGTCGGATCGCCGAGTGCCCGTCCGATGTCTGCGGCGTCGCAGCAAGACTTCCAGGCGAGCTTCATCGAGCCCTGCGCAGCGTGGCTTCGAGCATCCGCGAGCAGCTGGTCGGCCGCGTCCCGGCTCACTCGCCCACCCGCGAGGTGGCCGCGGTACGCAGTGCGACCGCCGAAGATTGCGTGCTTTCACGGATGTTTCCGGCGATCGGTCGATCGTACCTTCGGCCCATGTCCGACATCACGACGCGTCCACCCGACCAAGTCGAGGGTCGCAGCCTTCGACGAGCGGGCCTCCTGACGATCGCGGGGGCCGTGCTGATGCCGCTGGCGGGTGCAACCCTCGGCAGCGTTACAACGAACGACGGTGCCGGCACGTGGGCCGACCCGATCCAGCCCAGCGCGTTCCTGTGGATGAGCGTCGGGCTGGCGATTGGTCACCTCTTGGTGATGGTGGGCTACCTGGAGGTCGGTCGTCGAAGCGACGGAATCGCTGCGTCGTTCGCTCGACTGGGCGCCCTCGGTACTGGGCTGGTCGCCGGAGTCGAGATCTGGTCGGGCGCGCTCGCCCGCACCGACGTCGATTCGGCTGCGGTCACGTGGCTGGAAGTGGGCTACCTCATCACGTCGATCCTGATCGTCGTCGGCACGTTGGGCGCTGGTGTGGCGCTGCTCGCCACAGGATCGCGGTTGGCCATGCCGTTGATCGTCAACGGTGCCGTCCTTCTGCTCTTCATTCCTCTCAGGTTCCTCGCCGCCGATGCCGACGACGGCATCGTGATCGCCACGCTGTCCATCTGGAGCCTGCTGTACGTCTGGCTCGGTGTTCGTCTCGGCGTGCGCCGCAGCGCGGGTCGCCAGTAGGGAGCGTCCGCAGGGCGTGGTGGCCGCATCCATCGGTTTTGACGATCGATTCGCGTAACGAATATCTGTTTGCGATAGCTCTATCCTTTGAGACATCAGTTCGCTACACTGAGCACTACCGACTCCTCCGAGTTCACCAGTTGAGCAAGGAGATTGACATGACCAACGACGACGCGATCACCGCCTTTGTGGCGGTGCTCGCGCTGTGTCCGGACGACTGCGACCGCGACCAGATCGCCGCCGCGGTCAGCGATGTCAGACGATTGAAGTCGCGGCTCGATGCCGCGCAGATTGGGTTGACCCGCCGGGCGAAGGAACTCGCCGAGACGGGCCAGGCTGAACCTGCCGAGTCCCTGCTGGGGGCAGCCGGTGGGATGGATTCCAAGGACGCCAACACCGCCCGGGCTCGTGAGGAACTCTGCAACCAGGCCGCTGACGTTGAAGATGCGCTGGCCGACGGCGAGATCGCCACTGCGTACGTCGACGCCATCGCCGCCGCAGCCAACTCGTTACCCGAATCGTTGCGGCCCGAGTTCCTCGCTCACCGCGCACGGCTGCTCGCTGCGGCGAGCGTGTTGTCTGTCGATGCGTTCCGCAAACGCTGCCGACAACTGGCCCGTGACATACGCGCCGCCCACGCCGATGACGGCGAGGACGACGAGCTGTCCCGGCAACGCAGGCAGTCGAAGATCTCACAGTGGGTCGACAAGGTCACCGGGATGCATCACATCCACGCCGAACTCGACCCCGAGCGGGCGGCCAAGGTCACCGCGGCGATCAACCGAGCCGCCAACACGATCCGGTCCACCTTGCCCGCCAAGGAAACACGGTCGTGGCGCGAACTGGAAGTCGATGGCTACGTCGCCGCCATCACCGGCAACAACACCAGCCGGACCGCCAGCGGATCTGGTGTCGCCGAGATTCAAGTACTCATCGACTACCAGACACTCGTCCACGGACTGCACGAACACGGCATCGCCGAAACCGTCGACGGAGTGCACTTGCCGGTGTCAGCGATCCGGCGGCTGTGTTGCGACGCCAACATCATCCCCACCGTGCTCGATGGTGAGGGGCGGGTGCTCGACGTCGGCCGCGCCAAACGCACCGCCACCACAGAGCAACGACAGGCCCTGGCCGCGATGCACGCCACCTGTGCCCACCCGCACTGCAACATGCCGTTCGATGCGTGCCGCATCCATCACCTCAACTGGTGGACCAGGGATCTCGGACCCACAGACATGGACAATCTCATCCCTGTCTGCGAGCACCATCACCACCACGTGCACGAGGGCGGCTGGGGCCTCACCATGACCCCCGACCGCATCGCCACCTGGACCAGACCCGACGGCACCACCTACTGGACCGGATCCACCATCGACCGACACCAGCCGGCGGCGTAGCTCGTCATCGCTGGCGAGTGCTCCGGACGGGGCACAATGGCGAGATGACGTGGGACGACCTCGCCGATGAGTGGGACAACCAACCGGGCGTGCACGAGTACGCCGCGGCGGCGTTTGCCTCGTTGCAAGAGATCGCCGACCGACACGACGTGACGTTGGCAGACGCGCGCGCCTGCGACTTCGGGTGCGGAACGGGGCTACTCACTGCGCAACTCGTCCCCCTCGCCCGGTCGATCGTTGCCGTCGACAACTCCCCGCGTATGCGCGACGTGCTCGACCGCAAGGGCACGCGCCACGGGTGGGGCAACGTGTCCACCTCGGTGTCGATTCCGGCCGAAGGACGATTCGACGTGGTGGCCTGCTCGTCGGCGTTGGCGTTCGTCCCCGACTACCTGTCGATGGCCACCACGCTGGCGCGACATCTCGACCCGGGCGGACTGTTCGTGCAGTGGGATTGGGAACTCGAGCCGGGCGATGCGCACGGGGTCGGGTTCACCCGCGACCAGATCACCACCACGCTGACCGCCGCCGGCCTGACCGAGGTCGCCGTGGACACCGCGTTCGAGGTGCGCGTCGACGACATGGTGATGGCCCCACTCGTCGGCAGCGGAATCGCGCCGCGCGAGTAACACCTGAGACCCTGTTACAACGCAGTTGTTACAGAACGTGCCTGACCCCTGAGGCCACAGCTACCGGGCGTACTGGGTGACGGTGTCGGTGGCGTCGATCAACCAGCCAGGGATGACCCCGGCGAACAGTGTGAACAGCGCCGCACCGGCGATGGTGACGCCGACTGCCAACGGCACCCGGATGGCCTCACTGTTCTCGTCGGGCGTGCCGGTCCACACCGTGAGCATGATGCGCAGGTAGACGAATGCGGCGATCACCGCGGACACCATGGCGATCACTGCGATGGCGTAGCTGTCGACTTCGACCGCCGCCTGGATCACACCGAACTTGGCGATGAACCCCGACGTGAACGGGACGCCGGCCTGGGCTAGCAGGAACACGGTGAACGCCGTGGCGATCGCCGGTCGACGGATCGACAGTCCCTTGAATGCGGCGATCGACGAATCGCCGCCGGCGTGGCGCTGCACGATCAGCACGACGGCGAACGAACCGATCACCATCACCGAGTACAACATCAAATAGAGCAGCACGGACGACATGCCAGACCCCGGGTCGACCTCGCCGGCGGTATGGCCGGCCGCTTCCACGCCGACGAGCAAGAACCCGGCGTGGCTGATCGACGAGTACGCCAGCATGCGTTTGACGTCGGTCTGTACCACAGCAACCGCCGAGCCGACCAACAGCGACAGCAGCGCAAGCACCCAGATCACCGGGCGCCAGTCGTCGCGGTAGAACGGCAACGCGATCACCAGCACGCGCAACACTGCGGCGAATGCCGCGGCTTTGGCCACCGAGGCCATGAACGCGGTCACCGGCGACGGCGCGCCCTGATACACGTCGGGCGTCCAGATGTGGAACGGCACGGCGGCCACCTTGAATCCGAGTCCGACGAGCAGCAACGCGACACCCGCCAGGGCCAATGCGTCGGGCGTCTCCAGGTCGACCGTGCTCTGTAGGGCGAGGACCATCTCGCTGATGTTGGTGGTGCCCGTGGCGCCGTAGATCAGCGCGATGCCGTAAAGGAAGAACGCACTGGCGAACCCGCCGAGCACGAAGTACTTGATGCCCGACTCACCGCTGCGGTTGCTCCGCCGATTGCTCGCAGCGAGCACATACAGGGCCAGCGACAGCGTTTCGAGGCCGAGGAACAGCACGATCAGGTCGTTGGCCGACGCCATGACCACGCCGCCCGCACCGGCGGCGAGCAGGAGCGCGTAGATCTCCGGACCGTCGTTGGGCGTGCCGCGCAGATAGTCGTCGGCGAGCATCGCCACGAGGATGATCGACACGCAAATGAGGATCGTGACGAACATCGAGAACGTGTCGAAGGCCACGGCGCCGGCAACGAGCGTGGTCGGACCGTTGTCGGTGATGTCGTCCCACTGCACCATCGCCAGCGCACCGGCAGTACCCGCGGTGGTGGCGCACGCCATGGCGTACAGCCCGTTGGGCCAGCGTGGCGTGAGCGCACCGGCCAACATCAAGAACAGCGCACCGCCGACCAGGGCGATCAGCGGCGACAGCGCGAACCAGTTGACCTCTGGCCCAACGAAGGTCTCGGCTTGGGCGAGCATCACCCGTCCTCCCCGCCATCTGCATCGTCGCCGGACTCATCGCCCTCGCCAGAGCCCTCTTCTTCGCCGTGCTCTTCCTCGAGCTCGATCTGGGCGCGCTCGAGCTGCTCCGGGCTGATGTCGGGTTCGGGCCGCACCAGATCCGTGCGCTCTTCGACATGCTCGAGCAACGCATCGACGCTGGGGTTGATGCGGTCGAGCAACGGCTTGGGATACACACCGGTGAACACGATCACGGCGATGAACGGCAACAACACCGCCGCCTCACGGATCTTGATCTCGGGGAACGTCTTCGACTTCTCGTCGGGCACACCATGGAACGTGCGCTGGTAGGCCCACAGCAGATACAGCGCGGCGAGGATCACGCCGGTGGCGCCAACGATCGTCCACCACCGGGCCGTATCCCACGAGCCGATGAGAATGAGGAACTCGCCGACGAAGCCGTTCAGCCCCGGCACACCGATCGACGACAACATCACCACCATGAACCCGGCGGCGAAGATCGGCGCCACGGTTTGGATGCCGTTGAAGTCGGCGATCATGCGCGTGTGCTGGCGCTCGTACATCCAGCCGACGAGGAGGAACAGGGCGCCGGTGGACACACCGTGGTTGACGTTCTGCAGCGTGGCACCGGTGAGGCCCTGCTCGGTGAAGGCGAAGGTACCGAGGATGATGAACCCCATGTGGGCCACCGACGAGTAGGCGACCAGCATCTTCAGGTCGGGTTGCATCGTCGCCGCGATGGCGCCGTAGGTGATGCCGATCACCGCAAGGGTCAAGAACAGGTAACGAGTGAAGTCCCAGAAGGCAGCCTCGGGGAACAGGTAGATCCCGAACCGCACCAAGCCGTAGGAACCGAGTTTGAGCAACACGCCGGCGAGGATCACCGAGCGGTGACCGGCCTGAGTGTGCGACAACGGCAACCACGTGTGCACCGGCACGATCGGCACCTTGACCGCAAAGGCGATAGCGAACGCGAAGAACAACCATCGTCCGGTCGACGTGGCGAAGTTGGCACCTTCGGCGATCTCGACGAGGTCGAAGGTCAGGTAGCCAAGCGAATCGCGGGCGATCAGCGCCGTGGCCACGACGCCCACGAGCATGAACGCCGAACCGAACATCGTGTACAGGAAGAACTTGGTGGCCGCGTACTCGCGTTCCTCGTGACCCCACCCGGCGACGAGGAAATACATCGGGACGATGATGATCTCGAAGAACAGGAAGAACATGAACAGGTCGAGGCTGAGGAACGTGCCGAGCACGCCTGCCTCGAGCAGCAACATCCATGCGAGATACGACTTGTGTTCGCGTTCGGGATCGATCCCGATGATCACCAGCGGGAAGATGAACGCGGTGAGGGCGATGAGGAACAGCGAGATTCCATCGACGCCGAGGTGCCACGAGATGCCCCACGACTCGATCCATGTCTGCTTGGAGACGAACTGAAACCCGGACTCGCCGGTCTCGAACGACGACAGCAACCACACGGTGAGCGCCGCTGTGCCGACCGTGGCGGCACCGGCGAGCAACTGGGCGTACTCGGGGCGCCGGCGCGGCGTGAACAGCACCAGCACCGCGGCGATCACCGGCAACACCACGATGGCGGTGAGGATGGGGAAGCCGAGCGATGCGCCGTCGGCCGCGAGCATCACAAGATCCCCCGGAACACGACGAGCCAGGCGAGGATCAACAACGCGCCGATGCCGATGAACCCGGCGTACTGGCGCACGTTGCCGGTCTGCCCCTTACGCAGCTGCGACGCGGTCTCGCGCACCGCCACGGCAGAGCCATCGACGACGTGTTGGTCATACAGCCGATCGACATCGGCGATCGCCTGGAAGCCGGCCCGCCCGGGGCCGCCCATGAACGCGGCGATGGTCGAGTCGTAGTACCAGCCGTTGGCGAGGAACGCCGGCTCCCACGGTTTGATTCGCTTCTGCGAGTAGATCAACCAGGCGAGTCCGATACCGATCGCCACGCAGACGATCGCCAACACGACGAGCAGGTACGAGTTGTCGTACGCCCAGGTCGACTTGATGTCGGCCTCGCCGAACTCGATCACCGGGTGCAGCCACTCTTCGAGCTTGAGCTGGGCATCGCCGGGGATACCGAACAGATCGGGCAGGTTGATGACACCTTCGACCGTGGCCAGGAACGCCAAGATCACCAGTGGAATCCACATCACCGGTGGCGATTCGTGCGGTTTGAACTCGCCGTGTGCGCCGTGGGTCACCGTGCCATCGGGTGCCGCCTCGTCGGGATCGGCAGCAACCGCAGCACCCACGCTCTGCGGGGTCGGCGTCTCGGCGCCGGCGGCGTCGCCATCGGGGCCGCCGTCTGGATCCGGTTGCGGATCGCCGGCCTCGGCCTCGTTGGCTCGGCTGTTCCATCGGGCCTCGCCGAAGAACACCATGATCACCTGGCGAGTCATGTAGAACGCGGTGAAGATCGCCGCGATCAAACCGAGCAAATAGAGCGGCACGCTGTCGGCTAGCGCGTACAGCAGGATCTCGTCTTTCGACCAGAAGCCGGCGAACGGCGGGACACCCGAGATCGCCAAGTAGCCGATGATGTAACACGCCGCGGTGATCGGCATGAACTTGCGCAACCCACCCATTACGCGCATGTCTTGTTCGTCGTGCATGCCGTGGATCACCGACCCGGCACCGAGGAACAGCAGCGCCTTGAACGCCGCGTGGGTGATCATGTGGAAGATCGCCGCGACGTATGCGCCGCTACCGACGGCAAGGACCATGTAGCCGATCTGCGACACCGTCGAGTACGCCAGGACCTTCTTGATGTCGTTTTGCGCAAGCGCAATGGTGGCGGCGAACAATGCGGTGATCCCGCCCACGTAGGCGATCGTCGTTGGCACCCAGTCGTACGACACGGTGATCACGGGGTTGATGCGCACGAGCAGGAACACCCCACTGGTGACCATCGTCGCCGCGTGAATGAGCGCCGACACCGGAGTGGGACCGGCCATGGCGTCGGGCAACCAGAAGTACAAGGGCAGCTGTGCGCTCT
The DNA here is from genome assembly GCA_039819205.1 of Actinomycetota bacterium. GTDB lineage: Bacteria > Actinomycetota > Acidimicrobiia > Acidimicrobiales > Ilumatobacteraceae > JABSQH01. The sequence continues at coordinate 8,012 of JBCBSO010000002.1, read as the reverse complement.
TACCGGTGGCACCGAGGAGCAGCAGCACGGTGATGCCGGTGGCGGCGATGCCCGACATCAGTCCCGCCTCGGCGGCATCGTTGAGCGCGATGTACGACAGCGAGCCAACGGTCGAGAAGGCGATGAACATCGCCAGCATCACGCCCCAGTCGCCGACCCGGTTGGTGATGAACGCCTTCTTGCCGGCGGTGGCCGCCTCCTCACGGGTGTGCCAGAACGACACCAACAGATACGAGCAGGTGCCGACACCTTCCCAGCCGACGAAGGTCACCAGCAGGTTCTCGCCGAGGACCAGCAACGTCATCGAGACGACGAACAAGTTGAGGTACAAGAAGAACTTGGAGAACTTCGGGTCGCCGTGCATGTACCCGATCGAGAACAGGTGGATCAGCCCGCCGATCCCCGTCACGAACAGACACATCACGATCGACAGCGGATCGGCGAGGAACGCCAGGTCGACCTGGAAGTCGCCGACGGGTAACCACGTGAAGAGGGTCACCACCTCCTGGCGCTCATCTTCTGGTTGGCCGAGGAAGTCGAAGTAAATGGCCACCGACACGGCGAACGAGGCGAACACCATCAACGCCGCGAAGTAGCCGGCGATTGGCTCGCCGAGGCGGCGCCCAAACAGCAGCAGCACCAAGAACCCGAACAGCGGGAACGCGGGGATCAGCCAGACGAGTTCGGCCACGGCGTCAGCCCTTCAGCTCCGCGAGATCGTCGGCGGTGGCGCCAGGACGGCGACGCATGATCGCCACGATGATCCCGAGGCCGACCACCACCTCGGCGGCGGCCACGACGAGCACGAAGAACACTGCGGTCTGCCCGTTGATGTCGCCCAGCTCGGTGGCCAACGCAACGAAGGTGAGGTTGGCCGCGTTGAGCATCAGCTCGATGCACATGAACATGATCAGCGGGTTGCGTCGGATCAGCAGACCGAACGCGCCGATGGCGAACAGCAGCGCCGCCAGCAACAGATACGCCTCGGCGCCGATTGCCGCGATCACTGGGTGACGTCCTCAGCCGAGGCGTCGGCAGGATCGTCTGCACCCTTCGGCCACTTGCGAGTCATCAACACGGTGCCCACAACGGCAACGATCAGCAGCACCGACGTGAGCTGGAACGCAAAGACGTGGTCGCCAAACAGGTTGGTTGCCAACTGATTGATGTTGGCGTCGTTGTCACCGCTTGCGGTGGCGGTGTCGATGCCAGTACCCGGGTTGATCACCATGGCGTCGCGCGATTGCACGATCGCCGCGCCGATCAGCGCCAACAAGCCAACGCTCATGATCGCCGCAAGCGGTCGTTGCACATTGAGCGGTTCGATCGACAGGTCGATGGAGCGATCGACACCGAGCAGCATGATGACGAACAAGAACAGCACCACGATTGCGCCGGCATACACGATGATCTGCACCGCGGCGAGGAAGTGTGCCTCCATGGCCACGAACTGCACGGCAACCCCGAACAGAGTGAGCACGAGACCGAGCGCAGCGTGCACCGGGTTGCGAAATGCGACGACGCCCACCGCGCCGCCGAGGATCATGACGGCGGCGGCGAAGAAGACGACGTACTCGAGGAACGTCGCATCATTCACCGTTCAACCACCTTCGTTCCTGACCCTTCGTCGCCCGTAACGCCACCCTCGGCGTCTCGCTCGGCCTGGTTCGGCTCGGGCGGCCGGACACCGTAGCCCAACTCGCCACTCCAGCCGACTTCTCCTTCGAAGGTGGCATCACCCGATGGCGACGTGGCGCGCATCCAGCCGCTGGTGAGCACATCATCGCCCTCGCGCCAGTCCTCCCACGGCTGGGCTCGCGGCTTGCCCTCGTCGTCGACGACGAGCTCGCGCTTGGTGTAGATCGCGTCCTGGCGGTTGGTGAAGGAGAACTCGAACAACTTCGACTCGGTGATCGCCTCGGTCGGACACGCCTCGACACACAGGTCGCAGTGGATGCAGCGCAGATAGTTGATCTCGTACACGTACCCGAATCGCTCGCCTGGTGAGGTCGGATTCTCCGGGTCGTTGTCGGCGCCGCGCACGTAGATGCAGTTGGCGGGGCACACACCGGCGCACAGCTCGCACCCGATGCACTTCTCCATCCCGTCCTCGTAGCGATTGAGCACGTGGCGACCGTGCAGCCGCTCGGGTCGCGGCAGCTTCTCGTCGTGGCGCGCATCGCGGGCGTCGGTGCCGTCCTTCTTGGCCTTGCGACCGCCGGAGTACTCGGTGGTCACCCGCTTGCCGCCGAACAAGCGGTGCTGCCGGAGGGTGACGGCAAATCCTTCGAAGTAGCCCATCAGGTCTTCACTCCTTCACGAGTCGGCGGCAGCTCTTCGGTGGCCATGCGGTTGTTGCGTGCGACGCGCAAGGCGAGCAGGAACAGCCCGCCCGCGACGACACCGACCGCCAGGCTGATCAAGACGATGCGCAGGCCGTCGACGATTGCGCCGTCGGGCGAGAACTCGCGCAACGCAGCGAGCAACAGGAACCAGCCGAGGGCAATCGGAATGAGGATCTTCCACCCGAAGTCCATGAGCTGGTCGTAGCGCAAGCGGGGCAGCGTGGCCCGAAACCACACGAACAGGTAGAGGAAGCAGAGCAGTTTCAGCGCGAACCATGCGGTTCCCGAGAACGGTCCGAGGAAGCCGAGGATGTCGAGGTCGCCGATGAACAGTGGCTGGGGGCCGCCGAGGAACAACGTGACGATGACCGCCGACATCGTCACCACGCCCATGTACTCAGCGAGGAAGAACAGCGCGAAACGGATACCCGAGTACTCGGTGTTGAACCCGCCGACGAGCTCCTGTTCGGCCTCGACGAGATCGAACGGCGGTCGGTTGAGTTCGGCCGTGGTGGCGATGAGGAAGATGACGAACGGCGCAATGCCCGTGGCGAAGACGTTCCAGTCGGCCAGGGAGTCTTGTTGGGCGACGGTCCCCGCCGTCGACAGCGTGCCCGACGACAGCAGCACCGCGGCGAGGCTCAACCCGAGCGCCGCCTCGTACGAGACCATCTGCGCCGACGCGCGGACCGAACCGAGGAGTGGGTACTTCGAGCCGCTCGACCAGCCGGCGAGCATGATGCCGTAGACCGCGATCGACGACAGCGCCAGCACCACGAGGATGCCCATTGGCGGGTCGGCGAGCTGCACGCGAGTGACCTCGCCGAACCACTCGACGGTGCCGTCCTTTACGGTGCCGTCGTCGTTGGGGCCAAAGTCGCCACCCAGTGGAATGACCGACCAGATAAGAAACGCCGGCACGAACGACAGGAACGGCGCCAGGCGGAACACGATCCGATCGGCGCGCGACGGCAACAGGTCTTCTTTGAAGAACGCCTTGATGCCGTCGGCCAGTGCTTGCAGGATGCCCCGCGGGCCGGCCTTGTTCGGTCCGATGCGGTTCTGCAGGCCCGACACCATCTTGCGCTCGAAGTTGACCATGAAGATCGTCGACACGAGGCCGACCACGAACACCACGATCACCTTGAGGATCACGATGAGCAGCGGGGTCCACAGCAGGCGGCCCTCGAGCAGCGGGTCGAGGGCGATCATCGCACCGGCTCGATTCGCACGTCGGTGACGTCGGCATCGGCATCGACGAGTTCGTTCGCCGATCCACCGTGCTGGTTGAACGGCGACCAGACCACCCCGCGCGGCACCGCGTGGTTGGTGACGACGGGAAGGACCGCCGTCGACGACGCACTGGTGAGCGTGACGTCGCCACCGGGCTCGACACCGAGTTGGGCCACGTCGAGCGGGTTGAGGTGGACCGCTGCGTCGGGCGCCAGCTCAGCGATCGAACGCGACATCGCCGTGCCGACGGCACGGTCGTAGAGCTTGCGGCTCACCACAAGTCGATAGTCATAGCTGTTTCGACTCGGTGCGGTGAAGGTCGCCGGATCGGGCGTGGGCACCGCAGGGTCGACGAGCACGCCGTCGGGCTCGGCGGACAGCGCGGCCCGGGTGGCGGACGCAAAACCGTCGGCGGTCGCGGCGATCAGGTCGGTGACGTCGTCGACGGTCGCCGCGCCGCGCAACAGATGGTCGCTGGGCAGCGAATGCTCGCCGAGTAGCAGGCCGAGCTCGACAGCGATCATCCAGTCGGGCCGACTCGTGCCGGTGGCGGTGACCTTCTGACCGAGGGCGGACACACGCCCCTCGAGGTTGGTCGTGGTGCCCGACTTCTCGCCGTACGCCGCTGCGGCAAGCACGACGTCGGCGCGCTGGGTGGATTCGGAATGGTGCGTGTCGATCGAGATGATCCGGCGGGCGCCGGCGATCGCCCGACGAGCAAGGTCGCTGTCGGGGCAGTCGTTGAGCGGGTCGCTGCCGAGCAGCACCAGCACATCGATGCGTCCCTCGGCCGCAGCACGCAACGTGGCGAGCGCGTCGTGATCGGGGTCGTCGGGGCGCAGCCCGAGGGTGAGCGCGCCCACCACATTGCCGCGCCGCAGCGCGGGGAGCACCGTCGCCCCCGATACCCCGGCGAGCAAGCGTTGTGCGGCGGCGATCGTCGCCTCGGGCGACTCGGCCAGGTTGGGCCGGCCGACAACGGCGACGACGGGGCCTGCAGCCAGTTGCGCGGCGATCTCCTCGTCGGCCATGGCCTGCTCGATCGCGGTTGCTGCCGACGCCGGCTCGTGACGAATCGACTTCCAGGCGTACGGGGTCAGGCCGGTTTCGGTGGCCGAGAACTCGATGATCCGACTGCGTCGTTGTTCCGCAGCGTCACGCAGCCGGAGGTACAACACGGGGAGTTCTTCTTTGAGGTCCGGACCAAGCAGCACGATGGTCGACGCATTGGCGGCGTCGTCGATCGTTGCTCGCGGATACCCGAGCAGCTCAGCGGGCAGCCCGTCGCCGAGCTGCGCGTCGCGGTAGCGCACGCCGATCTGGTCGGCGAGTTGTGCCCACGCGAACGCATCCTCGTTCGAACCGCGTGCACCGCCCAGCAGTCCGATGCGCTCAGGCCCACCGCCGTCGAGCGCCTCGGTGATCACCGCGGCGGCGGTGGTCATCGCAATGTTCCACGACACGTCGGTCAGACCGGATTCGGTGCGAATCTGCGGTTCCGCCAGTCGGTGCTCAGAGTTCACGGCTTCGAAGTTGAATCGGCCGCGATCGCACATCCACCCGTGATTCACCGGATCGGAGTCGACACCCTGGTAGCGCAACAGCTCGTCGCGGCTGGCCTGCACCACGGTGCGGCATCCGACCGAGCAGGTGGTGCACGTCGACTCGACTTGGCTGAGATCCCACGGCCGAGCCTTGAAGCGATACGGCTTGGCGGTCAGTGCACCAACTGGGCAGATCTGCACGGTGTTGCCCGAGAAGTACGACACGAACGGCTCGTCGGGGAACGTCATCACTTGCGTGTCGTTCCCGCGACTGACGAAATGGATCAGCTTGTCGCCAGCGACCTCGTCGGCGAAACGTGTGCAGCGGTCGCACAAGATGCAGCGTTCGCGATCGAGGAACACCAAGTCGGAGATCGGGATGGGCTTTTCGTAGTGCCGCTTCTGCTCGATGTACCGGCTCTCACCGGGACCATGGCTGAAGGCCTGGTCTTGTAGCGGGCACTCGCCGCCCTTGTCGCACACCGGACAGTCGAGCGGGTGGTTGGCGAGCAGCAGCTCGAGCACACCCTCTTGGGCCCGCTTGACCGACGGCGTCGTCGTGTTGACCACCTGGCCGTCTTGCGTCGGCGTCATACACGACACGACCATCATCGTCCCGCGCGGTCCCTCGACCTCGACCAGGCACTGTCGACACATGCCGACGGGCGACATCCGCGGGTGGTAGCAGAAGTGTGGGACGTAGGCGTCGTGCTCGTTGCACGCGTCGATCACCAAGCCACCGGGGTCGACCCGGCGCTCGATGCCGTCGATCGTGACGGTGATCCGGCCGTCGTCGGGTTCCGGCTCGGCTGCGGCCGTGTCGTCGCTCGCCGTGTCCTCGGCAGCGTCGTCGTCAGCGCTCGTGTCGGCGCCGGTCGTCGCGTCAGACATGGGCGGCTCCCACGTGAACCGGCTGGCCACCGGTGCCATGGATCGCGTGTCGCTCGACGCCGTCGATCGGGCGGCCATGCTCGACGTAGTGCTCGAATTCATGGCGGAACCGCTCGACCGCCGACACGATCGGGCTCACCGCCGAGGGTCCGAGCGGACAGATCGTGGTCTGTTTCGGCGGCCATGCCAGCCCAGGGCTGATCGACTCGCACACGTCGAGCAACGTCGCCAGGTCTTCCGCCCGCCCGTGGCCATCGAGCATCCGCTTGAGGATGCGCTCCAACCACGTGGTGCCTTCACGACAGGGCGTGCACTTGCCGCACGACTCGCGAGCGAAGAAGCGCACCACCCGCCAGCACGCGGCGACCATGTCGGTGGCGTCGTCCATGATGACGATTGCGCCCGACCCGAGCATCGAGCCGGCTTGATCGACCGTGGCCTTGTCGAGCGGAAGGTCGAGGTGTTCGGGGAAGAACCAGATCGCCGAGGCGCCGCCGGGGATGAACGCCTTCACCGACCGTCCCTGGCGGACACCGCCGCAGTACTCCGGGGCCTCCACGAGGTCGCGGAAGGTGGTAGTGCCGTTGGGCACCTCGAACACGCCAGGCGCGTTGACGTGCCCCGACACCGCGAACATGCGCATGCCGGTGGACGTCGGCGAGGCCAGGTCGTAGAAGTCCTGGCCGCTGTGGTTGATGATCCACGGCAGGTTCGACAGCGTCTCGACGTTGTTGACGATGGTCGGCTGGAGATACAGACCCTTGGCAGCCGGGAAGAACGGCGGTTTCAGTCGCGGCATCCCCCGCTCGCCTTCGAGACTCTCGATCAACGCCGTTTCTTCGCCGACGATGTATGCCCCGGCACCCCAGCTGAGATGGATGTCGACCGAGAAGTCGGTGCCCAAGATGCGTTCACCGACGAGGTTGTTGGCATACGCATCGTTCAGCGCTTGGGCGATCCGCTCCTGAGCGAGGGCCATCTCGCCGCGCACATAGAGGAATGCCTGCGCTGCGCCGACTGCGTAGCACGCGAGCAACGTGCCCTCGATCAACTGGTGCGGATCGAGTTCCATCAGCATCCGGTCTTTGTACGTGCCGGGTTCCGACTCGTCGCCGTTGACCACGATGTAGCGCGGGAACACACCGTCGGGCAGGAACCCCCACTTGACCCCAGCGGGGAATCCGGCGCCACCGCGGCCCTGAATCTCGGAGGCCTTGACCTGGTCATGCACCTGCTCGGGCGCCATCGAGGTCAACGCGTGACGCAACGCGTCGTAGCCGCCCGAGGCGACGTAGCCGTCGTAGGTGTAACCGTCTGCTTGATCGAATCGTGCGGTGATCAGCTTCGGGCCGGTTGGCACGGCCGTGTTGGTCGCGTCGCCAGCGCTGCCGTTGGCGGGTGCGTCTGGCGCGTCAGCGGGCATCGACGGCCTCCTGGGCGCGGCGACCGGTATCGGCCCAGTTGTCGGGCGTGGTCTGGCGAGTTCGGGCGAGGGTTCCGTGAGCGGGGATCTCGTCGGAGAGCGATCCGTCGCGTAGGTCGTCGACCAGCTGGTCGAAGTCCTCGTTGGTCACGCGGTAACGGTAGCGATAGTTGACCTGCAGCGCTGGCGCTTCGGTGCATGCGGCGATGCACTCCACATCTTCGATTGAGAACATGCCGTCGGCGGTGGTCGAGCCACTCTTGATGCCAAGGCGCTCCTCGGCATGCTCGAGCAGCTCCCAGGCGCCGAGCAACTGACACGAGATGTTGGTGCACACGTTGATGCAGTACCTGCCGACGGGTTCGAACTTGAACATCTCGTAGAAGCTGGCGGTGCCGTACACCTCGGCCGGAGTGATGCCGATCAGCTCGGCGATGTGCTCCATGGCGTCGGTGGTGACGTAGCCGTCTTGCTCCTGTGCGAGGTGGAGCACCGGGATCAACGCCGACTTCGGGCGTGGGCAGCGAGCGATGATGTCCTTCGCGACGATCACGTGGTGATCCGACAGGCGGCTCA
>JBCBSO010000001.1:0-23328 GCA_039819205.1 Actinomycetota bacterium | reverse complement strand
GTCGTCGGTGCTTGAGTTCAGCGGACCGATAACCAGGCACCGTGGCGTCGTCTCCCGAGAGACTATGGAGCGGTGGGAGTAGCGACGAGAGCCTTGGGCGTCAGCGACTGGCAGGAGTGGCGCTCGCTGCGCCTCGCCGCGCTGGCGGACGCACCTGACGCCTTTGGATCGGGCCTCGCCGACTGGGCCGACGCAGACGACGATCGATGGCGGGCGCGACTGCGTGATGTACCGCTCAACGTGATTGCTGACCTCGATGGCGAACCGGTGGGTCAGGTCAGCGGCCTCGCCGTCGACGTGTCGGGCGCGGTGGAACTGATCTCGATGTGGGTGGCGCCGAACGCGCGTGGCCTCGGGGTCGGAGACGCCCTCATCGACGCCGTGGTGTCCCGGGCGGTCGGCGTCGGCGCACGTCGCGTTGAGTTGGACGTCAAGGAAACGAATCGAGTTGCCCAGCGTTTGTACGAGCGTCACCAGTTCGCCCGCGTCGGCGCTGGCAGCGGAGCCGACGAGCTCCGCATGGTGAAGCTCTTGGCCGCGCCCTGAACGACGCGGAAGTCCGGGCACGCACGCGTCACCAAGCGCAGCGGTGATTTGTTCGACGAGAGCCGTCGCGCGCCGACTCCCTATGGCAGCGGCTTGCTGAGGTAGACAACGAGATCGTCGCCGGCCGTGACGGTCGCCCCAGATCGAACCTGTGTGGGGCCGAACCAGGCTCCTGTCGCGTCCGGCACGTAGCCGCGCTTGACGTAGAGGCGCTGCGCGGGCCCATATGACTCGTCGAGCCCGACGCCGATTCCGACCTCGCGCTCTGTCTGAGCGACCAATGCCTCGGCGGCATCGAGGAGCGCAGAGGCTGCGCCGTGGCGTCTCACGTCAGGCATCACGCTGAGATCGGCGATCTCGCGGACCCCTTGGTTGATGAACGGTGGATGCAGTGACGATCGCACGTGGCAGTGACCGAGGTAGCGCCCACTCGAGTCGCGAGCCACGAAGTGAGGACACGAGCCGATCGTCGCAGCGATGAATCCGTCGGGACGGGGCCACGGCCAGCGGGCGTTGAACTCGGTCTCGAGCCACCGGGCGTCGCTGTGGTGGAGCAACCCGATGTCAACGTTGCGCATAGGTCATTGTCGCGAAGCGCCGGCTGCGGTACGTCGACATGTTGTCTCGGTAGGGGCGAGTCGGGGAGCGATCGGCCGGCGCACGCGCAGTCGCGGTGAGTCTGGTTGGCCTCGCTAGTAGTAGCCAACACGCTCGTCGAGCTGCTCCCGAATGATGTCGAGATGGCCGACGTGTCGGGCGGTCTCTTCGATCATGTGGATGACCATCCATCGCAGTGACGCTTGCGCTGACTGATAGCCAGCGTGGCGGCCAGTGTCGTCGAGCGAGTGCGCGGCGATGATCTCGTTCGAGCGCGCACACTGGGCGACATAGTCAGCGAGGAGCTCAGTCAAGGGGACGTCGGCGACGCGCATGTCGGCGTCCTCGGGTTCGTCACTGAACTGTGGGCCGTCGTCGGCTCCACCGAGGAAGAGCACCTCAAACCATGTGTGCTCCGTCCAGCGCAGGTGCGAGACGATCCCGGCAACAGTCATCAGCGGAGACGTCGACAACACCGAACGGTGGGCATCGGTCTCGCTGAGCCCTTCGCACTTCCAGCCGACGAGTGAGCGCTGCAGGTCGTACCACCCGATCAGCTGTGTTCGTTCGTCGGCAACGGACGGCGGGCGTACGCGATCCGCGCTCATCGCACAATGGTAGGAACGGTCGGCGCCCTGGATCGACGTAGATATCGAGCATCGGCCGGTTCTCGGCGTCGTGGTCTGCGGCTTCCGCAAGCGACGGCCCCGAGAAGCTGCAACGGCTGCGGAACTTTGTTCGACTCAGGCGCCGCAGCCGGTGGCGAGCACTTCGTCGAGTTCGCCGCCGTTGAAGGAGAACACCGCAACGCCCGCGCCCTCGTAGTACCAGGCGCTGACGGCGATCTCCATTCGCCCGTCGCCGTTGTAGTCGGCGACGTCGAGGATGCGGTACTGCTCGAGGAACTCGATGGAGATCTCGTCGTCGCTGGCAAGGACGATCGACGACAACACCGTCGTTGATGCCCTGGACGCCGTGTCGACGAGCAGCACACCGGAGAAGTCGCCGGGCGAACCCAACGTGGCCTCGGGGGTGCCCGACTCGGCTTCTTGCACTCGCTCGAACACCACCAACGCTTCGGTGTTGCCATCGCCGTCGAGGTCGGCGATCACCAACTGCTCGATCGTGCCGGCGGTGGCGTCGACGTCGGCGCTATCGAACGCCGCCTCGCCGAGCTCCTGGTACCCCGGGATGTCGTCGTCGAGCTCGGCGACGCGTCGCGGTTGCAACGGCCAACCGGGAGGTGGCAGCGCGACCCCGTTGTAGCCGGCCTCCGGCGGTACCGCTGGGCCGGCGTCGGGGGAGATGGTGGGTCCGACGCGCCCATCGATCGGGCACGCTTCGGTCGCGCCGTCGACGGTCCCGTCGACCGCGCCGCTCAGTCGGCTGACCGTGAACTCACGTCCGGACTCGGGGAGCGGTTCATCGTCGGAGGCTGCGGCCCAGTCGCCGCCGTCCCACGTGCCGAGCGGCGTCAACGCGCCGCTGCTGTCGCCGATGTACAGCGGGAACACGTCGCCAGTCGGGCCGGGCGGCAGCGTGCTTACCGGTGCCGCCGTGGTGGGGGCCGCCGTAGTGGTCGTCTCAGCCGCGGTGGTTGCGGGCGCCTCGGTGGTGGTGGCAGCGACGGTGGTGGAGGTCGTCGACGTGCTCGAGGTGGAAGTGGTCGAGGTGAGGGTGGTACCCGGGTCGGACTCCTGCGAGGTTGCGCACGCGGCGAGCGCTGCGCCCGCCAGCATCAGCGCGACCGTCCGGCGAAGCAGCGGAGTGGCAACCGTCATGATGGCAACACTGTCACGGTCTCGCCTGGAGCAAGTGCATGGAGGCGATCGCGGCGGTCGTGTTCGTCGAGAGCGAGCTCGAAGGTAGCCAGCGGTCGGTCGAACCACCCGCCCGGCAGCCGGCGGGCGTTCTCTGGTGCGTACGTGCCCCAGTGGATCGGCACGACGAGCCGCGGCTCGATCCGTGCTGTGGCCGCGGCAGCGCCGCTGGGGTCGAGATGGCCAGGCCCGAGGCTCGGCCCCCACCCCCAAATGGGCAAGAGCGCAACATCGATCGACCCGAGATCACGCATCGCTTCGGTGAGATCCGTATCGCCAGGAAAGTAGACCCGCGTCTCCTCGCCGCTGAGCACAAAACCGATTGGCTCGGCACGCGCCCGCGAGTGCGGACCGCGCCCCTCGTGGTGTTCGGCCGGTACGGCGGTCACCGCGACGCCACCGACACTGGTGTGGCCGCCGACGACCAGCTCGACCACGTCCACGAAGCCGGCGCGGCGCAGCAGGGTGCCCGCGCCGCGCGGGGCGATCACCGTGGTCGATCGGGCAATCAACTTCAGTGACGGCAAGTGGAGGTGGTCGAGGTGCAGGTGAGAGATCAGAACGGCGTCGACGTCGGCGGTGTCAGCGTGTGGGACACCGACCCGGCGTCGCAAATGGGCGACGCGTTTGGTCAACAGTGGATCGGTCAGGAAACGCACACCATCGAGCTCGATGAGCGCGCTGGCGTGGCCGACCCAGGTCACGGCTGCCGGCGTCGATGTCGTCATGACGAGCCGTTGCCGGTGATGGCGGCGATGCTGGCGACACCTGATGGCTCGGTCGACTCCGCCGTCGAGAACGGGGGCGGGCTCCCCGGTACATCAGCCAACCACTGCTTGAACAGGTGATGAATCGACGCAGCGCCAACGAGGTCCGACGTCGGTGCGGCAAATGTCGACGGATACAGAACGAAGGGCTCGCCCTGCGCTCCTCCGAGGCCGCCGTGGAAGCCGATGAGCTCTTCGAATGCCGCGCCTTCGTCGGCGTGCGGGTCGTAGAAGCTGTTGACCAAGATGTCGGGGCAGTTGACGAACGAGTCGGTTCGTCGCAAGTGGTCGGCGGTGTGCGGCCCGAACGTGGCCAACGGATCGTCGCCCTCGACGCGGTCGTCGTCGAGCACTCGAATGCCATGCCCACCGACGACGATGGCGCCGACCGCTTCCGATCGGACCATTACGAAGCCGACACCGGGATGCTCGGCGAGGCCCTGGAGCAGCCCGGGGTGGCGCTGCCCAATCGTTTCCATCGTGGCCCGTCCGTCGATATCGGTGAACGAGATCAGTCCGAGATTGCCCGACGCGAGCACCACGATGTCGCTCTCGGTCAACGTGTCGTCGGTGTCGGCGGCGCGCTCGTCAGCTTCGGCGCGCGACGTGGCATAGCTCGGTCCGAGTACGACGTCGCCATCGACGGTCCGTCGGCGCGTCGCCAGCCGGATGGCCGCACCGACTCGGCTGTCTTCGTCGCGGGCCGCTTCGGAGAGGGCGCCGTTCAGGTTGCCCCACCCTTCTGACGCCAGCTCTGGCACCTCGAGCTCGGTGCCCGGCTCGACGAGCGTGGTCACGAACTCTTCCAGCGTGTGCCCGTAGCGCTGGCGGAATGTCGCCCCCTGGGTTTGACCGTGATCGCTGAGGACCACGATGTGATACGGCCGCGGTGCGTCGTCGAGCACCTTCTCCAGCCGAGCGATCTGGGTGTCGAGACGCTGCAGCGTGTCGAGCGCAGTCGGCGCCGCGATGCCGGAGTGGTGGGCCACCTCGTCGTAACCGACGAAGTCGGCGTAGGCGACGGGAACGCCGCGGTACATGTCGCTGATCAGTGTGTACAGCGTGAGGTCGCGCAAGATCGTGGTGGTCGCGGCGCGCAGCAGCGGGTACACGCCGCCGCGGTGCATGCTCGGCTCGACGCCGCGGCGGCGGGCCCGCCGGGCGTCGCGCAGCTCGCGGGCGATGTCGGCCAGCGACAGGGCGATGAGGCGACCAACGGCGTAGGGGTCCGACAAGATGTAGTTGGCGGTGTGGTCGCTCTGGCGCTCGCGATCGAGCAGCGTCGAAAACGTGAGGATCGAGTCGGTGCTGTCGCCGGAGAACACGTTCGAATGCGAGGCGCCACCGTCGGCGAGCAGCCCGTGACCATCGGATTGTCGCCGTTCGATCTCCGCCGCGTCGCGCGGCCGATTCGAGGTCAACACCTTGCCTGACTCCTTGTCGTACCAGCGGAACGCAGGCATGTTCTCGTTGTTGCCATGGAGGATGCCCGCTTGCATGGCGCCGGTCTGCGACGACAGGTCGCACTCCCAGCCGACGATGCGATGCGTCCCCGAGCGCACCCAGCGCGCCAGGTTCGGCGCGTGGCCGTCGGCGATCGCCTGACGCAGCACCCCTTCGCCGAGCCCGTCGATCTGCAAGAACAACACGCCGGGGACGTCGGTCGGTGTCGGTGGGTCGAGGCGTTGGACCATGCGGCGCATGGTTTGTCGCCGCCACACGTCGTCGTCGTCGATCGACAACGCGCTGCCGACGGCGATCGACACGATGGTGATGGCGAGTGAGGCCAACGCCGCAGTGAGCAGCGACTCGATCTGCACACCGTCGATCAGCCACTCGGCGAGCAGCAAGATGGCACCGTTGAGCACCAGGCCCAACAGGCCCGCCGTCCACAAGATCGCTCGCGATGCGAGGCGGGCGATGATCGGCCATAGCGCCGCATTGAGCACGGCCACCAGCGCAGCGGCGAACAGCGCGTCGAGTGGCTCATCGATCGTGATGCCCGGGAGTACGGCGGCAACCAGCCAGAAGCTGACCGCCGACACGGCGAACTCGAGGAGGAAGTGGTGCAGCGGAACGCCACCTCGTCCCACGGGTGTTCTCACGATGGGGACGCTACTGGTGTGACGTCTGGGGTCAGACCCCATCTGTCACGAGTCACGCGATTGCTTCACCCGTCAGCACGTGCGTGACAGATGGGGTCTGACCCCAGACGTCACACGTGTGCTCAGAGTTCTGGCCAGCGGCGAGCGCCTGAGACTCGCCGTCGGCCCGCACGGCCCCGACGGCGACGATCGGCCAGTGCCCAGTCGCGCCGCCAGCCGGTGTACTCGGGCCCGGTGAGCGTTGGGGTCGTGCCGGTGGCCGCGCGTTGTTTCGCCGTCCAGAAGTCCGTGAGCGCCTCGTCGCCCAGCGTGGCGACCGCATCGTGGATGCGAGCACCGAATCGGCGCGTCGACTCGCCTTCGTCTGGTGTGATCGGTGTGCCGAACACCACCTGTGTGCGGCCGCGCTTGGGGCGCTTCATGCCCTTGCCAAAGATGGCGCCGGTGCCGTCGATGAACACCGGGACCACCGGCACGCCGGTGCGGCCGGAGAGGTATGCGGCGCCGCCCTTCCAGTCCTGGCCCCACCCATCGGGGGAGCGGCCGCCTTCGGGGTAGATCACCAGGCTGTAACCGTCCTCGAGCATCTCCCTCGTGAGGTCGGCAGAGCGGCGTCCCGTCGACCCGCGATCGATCGGGATGGCGTTGAGCGCAAGCGCCGACAGCGTCGCCTTCCAGCGGGCATCGAAGAAGTAGTCGGCCGCCGCCGCCACGACGAGCTTGTGCCGCCATTGGATCGGGATCGACCGAATCATCAGGCCGGTGTCGAGGTGGCTGTGATGATTCGGCGTGAAGATCAGCGGGGGTGGCTCTTCGAGTCGCTGGAGGTCGGCCAGTCGGTCGACGCCGACGATCTCGGGATCGGTGAGCACGCGGGCGGCCAGTCGCATGGGGCCTTCCACGATCGCGCCGCGCAGCACGGTGGGCAGTGGGTCGCGCGCCCACGACGTGTCGTAGTGCGCGCCCAGGCCCGATGCCTCCTCGGGCACCGTCACACCGAACGGAACGGTCGGGGCCCGGTACGGAAAGCCGCGCCGACGAATCGGCGCCGTGGCGCGCGACACGAGCTCCTCGGCGGCGCCGGCGGCGCGCTGCGCCTGCTGGAGTGCCTTGCGCTGGGCGGGGGAGCGGCGGTCGGCCATCTCAGGTCACCGTCACTTCACTTGACGTCGGCGATCAGCAGCGGTGGGGTCTTCACGTGGGTGATCGTCGGGTGGCGGCCGACGACATCCGAGGCGATCTCCAATGCGTCGTTGAGCGATGAGGCGGGGACGAAGCCGAGCTTGCGCACTGTCGTGGGGTCGCCCCCGACGATGATCACGCGGCCGGCGTGCTGCATGCCGTGGCTGCCCCAGTACCACATGTAGAACGGGTGTACGCCGTGGTAGGCGTAGCTCGTCTTGTACAGGTGGCGGTACCAGTCGTCTTCGGCGTACTGCCGCTCCCACTTCTTCGACATCTCGTGCGGGTCGGTGGTGTCGGCGAGTACTTCTTCAAAGAAGTCGATGTAGCTCGGGTGATGAACCGGGTGGAACTGGTTGGGAGTGGGGTGGGTCATGATCACCACACCGCCCTTGCGCACCAGCGGCATGCCGCGGTACAGGTTGAAGAAGTAGCCAAGGCCCGTGCACATCACGAGGATCGGGTTCATGATCGAGTGCACGTTGTACGGGCAGATGTACGGGATGCCCATCGTGATGATGTCGGTCTGCCCCTGCACTTCGACGAGCTGTTGCTCGTAGACGTTCTCCGTCGTCACCTTGTGCACCGCCTCGACCTCGCCGGCTTGAATGCTGGTGAGTTGGTGTGGCGCCTCGATCCCGTGGAGGATCTTGCGGGCCATCCGGTCGGGCACCCGGTCGAGCGACTTCGACGAGGCCAGGAACAGTCCCCGGTCCTTCGCGTTCCACTCCCACTCGCGCTTCGACAAGAACTCGAACGGATCGGGGAACGTGTCGGTGTTCAGCGTCGTCTCGATCTGGAAGATGTTCGGCCCGTGCTCGCGCATCACCTTGCCCATGCGCCAGTTGCTCTTGTGGAGCTCCGAGCGGTGCTGATCCATGAACGAGTGCGACGCCTCCATCGTTTGCGGGTTGTGGTGGTGGCGCAGCGACCGATACGAGGCAAGCCCGGTCGCCGTCGACTTCCAGCCGCCGTCCATCGCAACCAGGTTGATGTTCACGTACACGAGCAGGTCGGACTCGGCGGCGCGTTTGTTGATCTCGATCTCTTCGCCCTCGGGTGTGCTCCCGAGGTAGGCGAGGTTGTCGGGGTCCTCGGCGTCGTGCTGAGTGAGCAGCCCGCGTGGTTCAAAGGCGTCGTAGATGCGGTCGCCCAGCGCGTGACGGAGCTCGAAGTCGTGCATCCGGCGGTGCAGCGCAAGCGCGGCAATGAGCTCGACGTCATCGACGCCAGCGTCGGCGGCCATCGTCAACACCTGCTCGATGATCCGTTGCCGGAGATCGGGGCGGCGCATCTTGGGAAGCGGCAAGCTGACGTCGTCGAAGGCGATCGTCAGCTTCATTCCTGCGAAGAGCTGCTCGGGAAGCGGGTCGGCGTCGATCGGGTTCAGCAGCGCGTGGCGGATTGCGCCGTCGATGTCCGTGATCGCGTCGTGGGGCTCGGGGGCGTACACGATGCGGCTGCGGTCGGCCGGCAGCTTCTCGAGCCGGTAGCCCTCGCCGTGCCAGAACAGCGTGGGTGGCGTCGACTTGTCGACGTCGAGTACGAATCCAGGACGAGGCATCAGATTCCTTCCCGTACCTCAAAACAGATCTTGACGGCGCCGCGGCGTCCGGCGTCGGCGGCGTGGGCGATGGCATCGACGTGGTCGGCGAGCGGGTACGTGGCGCTGAGCATCTTCTCCATCCGCAGCTCGTTTGCAGTCTCGATCGCCAACTCGAAGGTGCGGCGCGTCGATCCGTCAGGCAGGCGCTCGGTGCCGTACGTGTATGCGCCCTTGAGTTCGGTTTCGCGATGCCACAATCCGGTGAGATCGACCGTGACGTCGGCGGGCATGCCGAGCATGATCACGCGACCTCTGGGGCGGGTGATGTGCATCGCCTCGGTGAGCGTTGCCGAGGTGCCGACTGCGTCGATCGTGACGTGGGCCCCCGACGACAGATAGTCGCCGATCACGTGACATCCAGCGGCGCGGCGCACCGCGCGGGGGACCGCATCGGGTTCCACGACGATGTCGGCGCCAAACTCGCGGGCGAGCGACTTCTGTTGGGGGTGGCGTGCGCCGACGATGATGTGTATGTCAGGGAGGTAGCGGCGCAGTGCAGCAATCGTGGTGAGTCCCATGGTGCCCGCCCCGATCACCGCAACAATCGCTGTTCGACCGTCGTCGGCTCGTTGTTGCACGGTGGGCACCGCCAGGAGCGCGGCGTGGACGCCCCCGGCGACCGGTTCGACCAGCACGGCGCGTTCGTCGGGCATGTCGTCGCCGATGCGGTGCAGCTGGCTCTCGTGGGCGACGAACCAGGGGGCCCACCCGCCACCGGTGGAACTGCAGAACCCGGTTTGAATGCCTGGTTCGAGCCGTCCCGTTGCCAGGTGGGCGTAGTCGTCGCCGTCTCCCGGAGCGGCGCCCTCGAACGGCGGGACGAATCCCCGGGCCTCGTGGCCGAGCACCGGCTCGATGACCACTCGAGTGCCGTCGTCGAGCTGACCGACCACCTCGTGGCCCGGCACGAATGGGAACGACACCCAGTCGTCGAAATACGTCGACGCATGGCCCTCGATCATCGACAGATCAGAACCACAGATACCCGTGAGGCTGGTGTGAACTCGATGCCAGCCTGGCCCGTGCGGCTCGGGGTCGTCGATCTCGCCGTACTCGAGCGGGCCGATACGCACGGCCGCCGTCGCTGACCACCCCGCCGCGATGCGCGCCGCGCCAAGCCGTGGCACCGAGCGATCGACGTACAGGGCCTTCATCTACGTGCCTCGCTGCGCTCAGCCTCTCGTGGCGCCGGCCGATGGCCGTCGCCCGACCTGGTGTGGACGGACGCGGTCATGATCGTGCCTCGCTGCGGGAGGCACGCTTTTTGAATCTCCGCTCGCGCTCGGGGAGCAGTGGGCCGATCGGCAAGCGGGGGCGTGGGCCGCCGGGGGCCTTCTCCCATTGTTCGACGAGCCAGCCGCGCTTGCGAGCGATCGCCGCCAGCCGGGTTTCGGGGTTGACCGCGACGGGGAAGCCAACGGCCTCGAACAGCGGGAGATCCGACGACGAGTCGGCGTAGGCCACGCACTCGTCGAGGTCGAAACCCTCGGCGTCGCAGTAGTCGGCGAGGATCTGTGCTCGTGCCTCCCCGGTGGGCGGAACGGTGATCATCTCGCCGGAATACGTGCCGTTTGCCTTCACCGACATCTCAGCGGCGACGATCTCGTCGAACAACGGACGCAACCCCTCCACGTTGAACGAGAGCGCTCCGGTGATCAGGACTGTGCGGTGCCCGAGCGCGCGATGGCGACGCACTCGCCGCAGGCCTGCTGGGTACGACTTGGTGAGGATGATGTGGGTGAGCATCTCTCGCGCATCGCGCTCGATCTGCTCCACCGGGGCGTTCTCGTAGCGGCGATAGAAGTAGCGCAAGAAGTCGGTGCGGTCGGTCCGGTCGAGCTTGAGTAGACCGGGCGCTTCAACCAGCGTCTTCAACGCGTATCGCACGCGATCGCGTGTATCGAGACGGCGCGTCGCCAACCACGAGTAGCTGTCGACCACGTTCGACGAAATCAGCGTGTTCTCCAGGTCGAAGGCCACCACCTGACGCTTCGGGTCGAGCACCTGCCGGCGCATACGTGACATCCGGTCGGTCGAGGCAGACGCGCCGGGCGTGGTCTTGACCCGCGCGTGCTGAATGATCGACGGCAGGTGGATCTCGGTGATGTAGGTCGTCCAGTCGATCGACCGAGGATCGAAGTTGAACGCCGCGCGATCGTCGTCGTCGAGTCGCTCCCAGGCATCGATCAGGTTGTCGACCTGATAGATCGCCTCACATTCGGTGTACAGCCCGTACAGCTCGACGTACGTTTGCGCCCGTTCGACTTCGAGGCGGCGTGTTTCGATCTGCGCACTCCACTCGGCCTGGCGACCGCGTAGGGGCAACGTCTGCAGCGCCTTCTCGGCGGTGGTCAGGACCTTGTTCGCCCGGTCGAGCTGGCCTTGCACCCGGCCGCGACCGGGAAAGCGCCACTCTGGCGCGATGATCGGCTGTCCCTTGCTGTCGTACACCGGGTGCTCGCGGAACCAGCCGCTGATCGTGTCGACGAGGAACCGATACTTCACCGGGTTGGCTGACCCCGACGCCACCTGCGTGATCGGCGGCGCCTCCTCGGGGCCGAGCGCGGCCACGGCGATGATCGCCGCAACGACGAGATCGACGGGGATCACGTCGACGGTGCCCTCCGGAACACCGGGAAACTCGCTCAACAGGCCGCGTGCATAGGAGATGATCACCGGCTCGGCCATGCGGAATCCGCGGATCCACCCGGGCTTGGGTTCGGCCCACGCCGACTCGATGATCGACGGTCGGACGATCGACACCGGAACGGTGCCCTTCACGTCAGTGAGCGCCTGCTCGCCGAGGGCTTTGGTGAACGCATACGCGTCGGGCCAGCCCACCGATGCTGCACGTGCCCGCCCGGCGGTGACCAACTCGTCTTTCACCCACTTCTCGCGCAGCGACTCCGTCTTGCTGGCAAGCGCCGGGGCCCCGGCCGCGCCGAGCTCCTGGCGAGCTTCCGCGCGGAACTCCTCGAGGCGCTCGGGGGAGCGGCTCGCGGCGTCGGTGTCAGAACGCAGTCGGCGGCTGGCGGCGACCTCATTGCGCCAGTCGAGACCGATGTCGAAGGGCCCCTCCGACACCAACGCCTCGGGTGCGTTACCCCGCCGGTTGCCTGCGACGTAACACGTCGATACCGCGACGAGGTGCGGGGTGATGCCCAACTCGTGACACAGCTCGGCGATGCGTACGGGGCCGAGCAGGTTGATCTCCACAGCACTGTCGAGCGGCGAGTCGAACGACACCGCAGCGGCCGAGTGGATCACCGTGTCGCACGAAGCGAACACCTGCCGGTCGGGATCGCTGAGCCCGAGACCGTCGCGGGTGACGTCCCCGGCGATCGTGGTGATGCGATCGGCGACCGCCGTATCGAAGTCGTCGGGGTGTGCAGCGCGGAGACGGTCGAAGGCGTCGTTGCGCAGGATCTCGCGCTGGGTGCGACGGGCGGCCTTGGTCCGTTGGCCGTCGCGTACCAACAACACCAGCTGGCAGTCGGGAATCGCTCGCAGCAGCCGCTCGACCAGCGCCGTTCCGACGAACCCCGTTGCCCCGGTGATGGCGATGCGTTTCCCGCTGAGTGCGGCCACGATCGAACTCACGGTTGACCGTTCTAGCACGCTCGTCTACCAATTGGTAGAGAGTGTCTGGAGAACGCACCCCGACCCGCGAGCGAATTCTCGCCGCGGCGCTCGACATGTTCGGCGCGCGTGGATTCGACGGTGTGTCGCTCGACGACATCGCCCGCGCTGTCGGCGTGCGCAAGCAGACGGTGCTGTATTGGTTTCCGTCGAAGGACGACCTGGTCGATGCCGTCCTCGACGCGGTCGCCGCCGAGCTGGTGGCCGTGATCGATGCCGCTGTGCGTGCCGCCCCCGATGAACCACTGGCCCGGATCGATGCGGTCGTGCGTGCGGTGTTCCGCCCCGCGGTGCGTCGCCCGGCACTGCTCGGCGTGGTTCGTGAGGCGAGCCGCCTACCGTCCGACCGGGCCGACGCCGTCGTCGAGCGTCTCGCCCCGTTGATCGAACGCGCCGTCGGGTACCTCGAGTCGGAGATGGCCGCGGGGCGACTGCGGCGCGGCGACCCCGGTCTTGTCGCGGCGATGGGGTACGCCACGGTGACCGGTGTGGCGACCGAACCCGCGCTGTTGCGCTCCGTCGACTGGAGGGCCGACGCGATCGGGCTGCGCCGCCTACGCGACGAACTCCGCGCCTACCTGCGCGCCGCCCTCGCGCCCTGATCTGTCACGGTGGGTGTCTGACACCACCGTGACAGATCAGCGTTTGGTGTTGCGGCGGCGACGGCCGTGGCGTTCGAGGGCCAACTCCACGAGGCGATCGATCAGCTCGGGGTAACTCAGTCCGGCCTCGATCCACAGCTTGGGGTACATCGAGATCGGGGTGAATCCCGGCATCGTGTTCACTTCGTTGCACAAAAAGCCACGACCCTGGCCGACGTCAGGTGCCTCGTAGAAGAAGTCGACCCGCGCCAGCCCCTCGCAGCGCAAGGCAACGAACGCCTCGACCGCAAGCCGACGCACCTCCTCGGCCGCATCGCTGTCGATCGGCGCTGGCACGAGGAGTTCGGCGCCGTCGGTGACGTACTTGTCGTCGTAGCTGTAGAACTCTTCGCCCGGAACGATTTCGCCGGGCGGCGAGGCGACGGGGTGGCGGTTGCCAAGAACGGCCACCTCGATCTCGCGACCTCCGATCGCTTCCTCAACGATGACGACTTCGTCGTACGTCAGCGCGTGATCGATCGCGGTGCGCAGCTCGTCGTGGGTCCTCGCCTTCGACACGCCGACCGAGCTGCCCATGTTGGCGGGCTTGACGAATGTGGGCATTCCGAGCTCGTCGGCGAGTTCGTGGCCGAGCCGGGCGTTGTCGAGGTGGTCGAGCTCGGTGACGACCCGATGGTTTGCTTGGGCGATGCCGGCGACGCGCAACATGTTCTTGGCCATCGCCTTGTCCATGGCCACGGCCGATCCGAGCACGCCCGAGCCCACGAACGGCAGGCCGGCAAGCTCCAGCAATCCTTGGACGGTGCCGTCCTCGCCCATTGGGCCATGCAGCAGGGGGAGCACCACGGTCCGCTCGCCAGCCGTGGTGGCCTGGTCGAGCAGCGGCGTTGGTGACGTGGTCGACCCGCTTGGGTCGAGCTGATTGGGGAGTGCGTTCGGGCCAGCGGCGAGGGCGTCAACAGCGTCGTCGGCAATCGCCCACTGGCCGTCACGGGCGATGCCGACGGGTGTGATGCGATAACGCTCGGGGTCGACGGCGCGGAGCACGTGGGCCGCCGTGGAGCAAGACACGTCGTGTTCGGCCGACTCGCCGCCGAACAGCACCACGAGGTGGATGCGCTCGCCGGGCTCGGTCCCGTCGGGATTCGAGTCGTGGGGCACCACTGCACGGTACCGTTCGATTCCGTGAGGATCGCGGCATCGACAGCAGCCGAAGCGATCAAGGGCCGACTGGTCGGCCCCGACGTGGAGTTCGACGGTGCCGCATTCGACTCACGCACGATCGAACCCGGCCAGCTCTTCGTGCCCCTCGTCGCTGAACGCGACGGCCACGAATTCATCGGAGATGCTCGCGCCAACGGAGCGGTGGCCCACCTCTCGAGCCGACCCGACGACTTTCGACGCAACGGCACAGCGATCGAGGTGGCCGACACGGGTACCGCGTTGGTGGCGCTCGCCCAATGGGCCCGCCAGCAACTCGCCGCCGAGGTCGTTGGCATCACCGGCAGTGTGGGGAAGACCTCGACCAAAGACCTGATTGCGGCGGCGGTCGGTGCCGGCCGTCGCACGACGGCCAACGAGCGCAGCTTCAACAACGAGCAGGGACTGCCCGTGACGATCCTCGGCGCACCGCGCGACGTCGAAGTGCTCGTGTTGGAGATGGGGATGCGCGGCTTCGGCCAGATCAGTGCACTGTGCGAGGTCGGGCGACCGACCGTAGGGGTGGTCACCGCCGTGGCCGATGCGCACACGGAACTCGTCGGCGACATCGACGGCGTGGCGCGGGCGAAGCGCGAGCTGGTCGAAGCGCTCCCGAAGTCTGGCACCGCAATCCTCAACGGCGACGATCAACGCGTGCGGGCGATGGCGTCGGCAACCGGCGCAGCGGTACTCACCTACGGTGCGAAGGGCGACGTGCAAATCGTCGATCTTCGTCTCGACGAACGAGCGCGACCTCGATTTCGGGTCGACACCCCGTGGGGCACGGCACTTGTCCGGCTCGGCGTCAGCGGCGCCCATATGGCGTCGAACGCGGCGGCGGCGATCGCCGTTGCAGGCACGCTCGGCGTTGATCTCGCGGTCGCCGTTGCCGCGTTGGAATCAGCGCAGTTGTCGGCGATGCGGATGGAGGTCGTGGGCCACCAGAGCGGTGCGACCGTGGTGAACGACGCCTACAACGCCAACCCGACGTCGATGCGCGCCGCGTTGGAAGCGGTCGCGGCGATGGACGGCGACCGCAAGATCGCGGTGCTGGGTCTGATGGCCGAACTCGACGATCCAGCGGCGGGCCATCGCGAGGTCGCCGCGGTGGCGGCGGATCTCAACATCGAGCTGGTTGCCGTTGGCACCGACGACTACGGCGTTGCGCCCGCCGACGACCCGCTCGGGGTGGTTGGTGAGTTGCGTGCTGGCGACGTGGTGTTGGTCAAAGCGAGTCGTGCCGCCGGTCTCGAGCGGGTGGTGGAGCAGCTGATGAGTTCAGCACCGCCTGACATCGCACGCGGTTAGTCCGGCGCCTTGCGTTCGGTGTCGAGATTCTCGATCGCCTTGGTGATCGTTTCGACGTGCTCTTGAGAGTTGCGCTCGGTGGTCTGGGCGACCTGCAGCCCGACGATCCGTCCGACCAATCCGGCCAGCAGGATGATGCCGATGATGGCTTCGAGTGGAGCCAGGATGCGGATGAGATCCGATGCCGGGGCGATGTCGCCATAGCCCAGGCTGGCCAGCGTGATGAAGCTGAAGTAGAAGAGATCGGTCTGGCCGTCGACGACCGGTTGCGGTGGCTCGAACGACGCCGGACTCCACCGGGCGATCAGTGTGTAGATCATCGCGAAGAGCACACCGATCGCCAGATAGGCGGCGACGGCGCCGAAGAGCGTGTCGCCGGTGACACGCCGCTGACGCATCACCACCCGCAGGATCAAGAACGTCGAGGCGGCAATGAGGTATGCCCCGACAACGCCGGCGGCGCGTTGCATTCCGTCGGCACCGATGATCCATCCGACCACGGAGAGGAACAGCGCGGCAGCGGCGATCGCGATGTGTAACCGCACCGCGTTGCGGCGTGCGGCGCCGGCGTGCAGCGCCAGCCCCATCACGGCGACCGTGATGACGACATCGAGCACACGGATCACCTCACCGGGCAGGTTTCCGCTCTGGCGGCTGATGTACATCAAGATGAGCAATGCCGACACGATCAACAGCTCCCAATGGCTGACGCGCAGCATCATCGGGATCCGCGGCGACGGTGCACCGTTGTCGATCGCTTCCGTCCTCGGTTGTCGCGCGGACGACATCTCTTGAACGTACTGTTCAGATGAGGCGCGACGCGTTGACCGGGCGGAACGGTTCGCCGCCGTCCTCTTCGGGGAGGAACGCCGACTGCGGCATCCGACGGAGGTCAACCCACCAGGCGAGGAACACCGCGAACGCTGCCCCGAACCCGAGCACCACGCGTGGGCCGACCCACTCGATCACCACGCCGAAGATCAAGTTGCCGATGGGCACGGTGCCGCCGAACACCATGAACCACAACGGCATCACCTGCGCTCGTTCGGTGTTCTTCAGGTTGAGCTGCAACGTGGTGGTGATCGCGGTGGCGGTCATGAAGTAGCAGAACCCGAGCATGAAGCCAACGGGGAACGCCAGCTCGGGTCCGCGCAACTGCGAGAAGATCGCCAAGAGTACGGCGAAGCCGAGGAAGCCGCGCACGATCAGCGCCCTGCGGTCGACTTTGGCGAACCAGGTGCCGACGGCGATTGCGCCGAAGAACGCGCCAGCGCCCCAGACCGCGTACAGCCAGCGGTAGGTGTTGCTGGTCGGGTCGATATCGAGGTTGAGGCGGGCCACCGACGGGAAGAGCCCGATGTACACCAAGCTGAACAGCGAGAACAGGAACATGCCGAGCAGCAACCGGGCGAGCACGGCTCGCTCGCGGGCGATGCCGATGCCGGTGAGTAGGACGCGCCACCCCTTGGCGGTTTGCACGCCCCGCACCTCGGGCATCTTCACGTAGAGCAACGCAGCGACGAAGAACAGGTAGGTCGCCGCGTTCACGAGCAAGAGCTGGGCGATCGACAAGCCGGCGGCGGCGAGAATGGCGGCGAGCACCGGCCCCATCACGCGCGTGCCGTTGATCATTGCTGAGTTCAGGCTGATTGCCCCGGGAAGGTCTTGGCGGTGGACGAGTAGCGGCATCGTCGATTGAAACGCCGGTGCGTTCAGTGCGTTGGCGATTCCGATCCCGAGCTGTACGGCGAACACGGTCCAGAGTGCGGCGTTGGTGGCGACGATCAGGGCGACCACCAACGTGAGCAACGCCGAGATGACTTGCATCGACAACTGCAGCTTCTGTTTCGACACGCGATCGGCGAGCACACCCCCGGGAATCGACAACAGCAGCAGGGGCCCCAGCTGCATGAAGATCATCGCCCCAACCAGCGCTGGTCGGCCGGTGCGGTCGTCGACGTAGGCGGGCAGTGTGAAGTTCTGCATCCACGTCCCGATGTTCGACAACGCAAGCCCGATGAAGATGATGCGGAACGAGCGGTACGCCAGCGCGGCCCGGGCAGTGCCGGGCGTGTGGCCGTGCGCGGGAGCTTGTTCGGGAGCGGCGTCGGTCGTCATCGGGGGAGTAGGTCGAACTTGACCCGCTGGTCAAGTTACCTCGTGGCGGCGCGATGATGCTCAGCGGAGAGCGGCGGCGAACGCCCGCACGTCCGTAACGAACAGCCCGGGGACCTCGAGCGCAGCGAAGTGTCCACCGCGTGGTTGTTCGTTCCAGTAGCAAATGTTGGCGAAGTCGGGTTCCACCCACTCGCGTACCGGCGGCACGATCTCTTCGGGATACACCGTGAATCCGGCGGGGACCGCAACACGCTGGCGCTCGCCCTTGCCGTAGCTCTCCCAGTAGAGCCGTGCCGACGATGTGGCCGTGGCGGTCACCCAATAGATCGTGATGTTGTCCAGGAGGTCGTCGCGGTCGAGCACGTCGAGCGGGTCGCCGGGATGGTCGGTCCACGACCAGAACTTCTCGAGAATCCATGCCGCCTGGCCGACCGGTGAGTCGTTCAGGCCATATCCGAGGGTCTGCGGGCGTGTTCGTTGTTGCTTGGCGTACCCCGAGTCGAGCCTGCCATGGCGGATGCCGCGCTCGATCGCCCGGACCGCAGTTGCAGATGGCTCGCCAACGTCAGCCGGAGGGGCGGTGCTGGTCAAGGTGGTGTGGATGCCCGCGCAGTGCACCGGATCACGAGCGCCGATGGCATGGGTGATCGCCGCGCCCCAGTCGCCGCCTTGGGCGAGATAGCGGTCGTAGCCGAGGCGGGCCATCAACGCCGCGAACGCATCGGCGATTCGCTCGACGGTCCAACCGGGTGTGGCTGGCTTGCTGGAGAAGCCATACCCCGGCAACGACGGAGCGATCACGTGAAATGCGTCGTCCGGGCTGCCGCCATGGAGCGTGGGGTTGGTCAACGGCTCGATGACGTGGTGGAACTCGACGAACGACCCCGGCCACCCGTGGCTCAGCAGGAGCGGGGTTGCGTCCGCGTGTGGCGACCGCTGGTGAACGAAGTGCAGGTCGATGCCATCGATGGGTGCAATGAACTGATCGAGGAGATTCAGCGCGGCTTCACGCTTGCGCCAGTCGTAGTGATGCTGCCAGTAGTCGCACACGCCCTGCAGCCAGTTCAGCGGCACTCCCTGCGACCAGTCGTCGACGGTCTCGGGGTCGGGCCAGCGGGTGCGTGCAAGTCGATCGTGGAGGTCGGCGAGAACGTCGTCGGGTACCGCGATGGTGTACGGCGCAACGGTCATGTGGTGGCTCCGTAGTCCGGTCGGTCGGCGACCATCAGGCGGCATGGTCCATCGGGATCGTCGAACGTGCCGAACGAACGGAATCCGGCCTTCTCGAGCGCCTTCCATGATGCGCCGTTTGCGTCGAATGGTGATGCCGCAGCTTGTTGCCAATCGTGTGCGCCGAACACCACGTCACGCACGAATGCCGCGATCATCGCCGCACCGCGCCCCTTCCCTCGTTGCCCAGGATCGCCGACGAGATAGTCGATGCCGGCGGCGCTCTGGCCAAGGCCGAGTGCGTGCCATGGGGCGACCTCGTCGGGTTCATCACCCACGTCCCAGCACTGGATCCAACCGATCGGCTCGTCGCCGAGCATTGCGATGTAGTGCTCGGTTTGGTCGTTGCGCAAAACGCGTGCCTCGGGGGCGTATGTGGCGAGCACGCCCGCCCAGGACACGTCGTCGCCCTCCCACCACTCGACGACGCCGGGTTCGTTCAACCAGCGGTGCATGCGCGGCAGGTCGCGATCGCCGAGCGGGCGGAACGAGATGGCGAGACGGTCGTCGCTCACGTCGTTGCGGCAGGACCGTCGGTTGGTGGTCCGGCGAACAATTGCGCCTTCTCCATCCAGTCGCGCGCCGATGCGCCGGTGACGACGAGGTCGGTGTCGTCGACGTGCCGGCGCTGGGTGGTGACGAGACAGAAGTGCAATGCCGGCCCCTCGATCGACTCCGGCGGCGGGTCGCTATCGGCGTCGGGGCCGAACTTCCAGGTGTCGCCGGTGGGCGACGTGAGCGCCACTCGCACCGGTACGTCGGGCACGTCGAGCCCACGATTGGCGTATGTCCAACCACGGGTGATGTAACCGAGCTGGGCGATATGGCGGAGCCGATCGGTGGCCTCGCGGTCTGCGTCGATGCCGGCGGCGGCGAGGGCGTCGACGATGTCTTGGCCGTGGGCCCACGCCTCCATGAGTCGTGCGGTGAGGAACGACTTGGCGCCCATCGACGGCCCGTACCACACCACGCGGTCCCCGTCGGCGAGGCCGGCCGAAGCGTCGGCCAGCGACTGGCGGCCCGCGCGCCATGCGGCGAGCAGTGGTTCAGCATCCAGCGCCCGGAACTCGTTGAGCGTGAACGCGTCGGGGTCGGCATCGTCGGCGCTCTCGAGAATCCGCTCGACGCCGCGCGTGAACTCGTCGGGATCGACGATCGCTTGTGCAGCGGTGCGGTCGAAGTACGTGAGATGGCCGATTTGGTCGGCGATCGTCCATCGCGGGCTCGGCGTGGGGAGGTGCCATTGTTCGGGGCGAAGCGGGGCGACGATCTCGTCGAGCGCCTGTTGCTCGGCCTGCAGGTCGCGGCGTACGTCGGTGATGTCCATCATCTGCTCCGGTTGAGTTGGCTCGATGCGTCGAGTGGTAGCGACTGCACGATGAGATCGGCGATTTCGGTGGTCGCATCCTCGCGGGTCACGTCGAGGTCGTCGAGTACATCTGACTCGAGTGCGTACAGCCCGCTCCCGGCGAACACCGCAGCGACGATGGCCGGTGACACCGGACGTAACTCTCCGGCGGTGATGCCCTCGTCGACGAGTCGTTCGATCACCGACACCACGTACCGAAAGTGGCGGTCGAACAGACGCCGCGCTGCGGGGTCGTCGGCGAGGTCGTCGGCGAACGCCGACGTACGCCGTTGTAGCTCGACGGCGCCGACGAAGTACCGGCGGATCTGCTCGGTGTATGGCGCACTGGGGTCGATGCCATCGAGGGCGGTGCGGCCGACGCGGTGCAGGAAGCGGTCGAGCACCACCAGCACCAAGTCGTGCTTTGATCGTGCCAGCTCGTACAGGGTGCGACGCGAGCAGCCGACTGTTGCCGCCAGTCCGCCGACCGTGGCGTTGCGGAATCCGTCGACGAGGAAGGTTCGTTCGAGCGCGTCGAGCACTTCTCGGTGACGGGCGCTGAGCTGACGTTCGGCGCGTCGGGAGAGCACCGGCTTCGGCGGTCGCACCGCAGTAGCTGCGTTCGCCCCGGCGGGAGCGGTACCAGTTGGCACGATCTGGTACCGTACCACCGTCATGACGATCGGCACCGCACTCCGCAGCCGTCTCGACACGCGTTCCGACGACTACCACGCCAACGTCGCGGCGATGGAGGAGTTGTGGGCCGAGGTCGAGAGTGAGCTATCCAAGGTCCCATCCATCGGCGGACAGCGATACGTCGACCGCCACCGTCGCCGAGGAAAGATGCTGGTGCGCGAGCGAGTGGAAGCGCTCGTCGACCCGCACTCGCCGTTTCTCGAGCTGAGCCCGCTCGCCGCGTGGGGCACCCAGGATCCGGTCGGTGCGGGGATGATGTGCGGTATCGGTGTCGTCGAGGGCGTCGAGGTGGCGATCACGGGCTCGGACATGACGTATCGCGGTGGTGCGGCCAATCCGACCACGTGGGCCAAGGGTCACCGCTTCTACGAGATCGTCCGCGAGAACCGCCTGCCGCTGATCGTGCTCAACGAGTCGGCTGGGGCCGATCTGCCGCGGCAGGCCGACCTGTTCATCCGCGGCGGACAGAGCTTCCGCGACCTCACCCAACTCTCCAAGTTGGGCATTCCGTCGATCACCGTGGCCTTCGGGCCGAACACGGCGGGCGGCGCGTACACGCCTGGTATGAGCGACTACACGGTGTTCGTCCGCGAGCGCGGCACCGCATACCTCGGTGGCCCACCGCTGGTGAAGATGGCCATCGACGAGATCGTCGACGAAGAGACGCTCGGCGGCGCCGAGATGCACTCGACGATCAGCGGTTTGTCCGACTACCTCGCCGAAGACGAGATGGACGGACTGCGTCACGTGCGGGCGATCGTCCGCCATCTGCGATGGAACAAGCTCGGACCCGGTCCGAGCGAGCCCGATGACCCGCCGCTGTACGACCCGGCCGAGCTCATCGGGTGCGCCCAGGCCGATGTGCGCATCCCGTTCGAGATGCGCGAGGTGTACGCCCGGTTGCTCGACGGCAGCCGGTTCGAGGAGTTCAAGCCGCGTTATGGCGACAAGATCGTGTGCGGGTGGGGGTCGATCCACGGCTTTCCCGTCGGCATGCTCGGCAACAACGGCATCTTGTTCTCCGAAGAGGCGACGAAGGCAGCGCAGTTCATCCAGCTGTGCAACAAACGCGACATCCCGTTGGTGTTCTGTCACAACATCACCGGATTCATGGTCGGGTCGAAGGCTGAGCAGGGCGGCATCATCCGCAATGGGGCGAAGATGATCAACGCCGTCTCGAACTCGACGGTGCCGCACTTCAACCTGATGGTCGGCGCCAGCTATGGGGCAGGGAACTACGGCATGGCGGGCAAGGCCTACAACCCGCGGTTCATCTTCTCGTGGCCCAATCACCGCATCGCCGTGATGGGCCCCAAGCAACTCGCCGGCGTGATGGACATCATCGCCCGCAACGCCGCTGCCGGCCGAGGTATCGAAATCGACGAGGAGATGGAAGCCCAACTACAGGAGCAGGCCGCCGCGCTCGAAGGGCAGATCGACACCGAGTCGACCGCGCTGTTCTCCACCGGTCGGTTGTGGGACGACGGGATCATCCACCCGGCCGACTCGCGCACGGTGTTGGGCATGGCCATCTCGGCGGCGCACAACAACGTGGTCGAAGGTGCCACCGAGTACGGCGTATGGCGCCACTGAGGGGATGAGATGAGCGACATCAGCACACTCCTGATCGCCAATCGCGGCGAGATCGCCGTACGCATTGCCCGCACCGCACGACGACTCGGGATCAGCACCGTTGCCGTGTACTCCGAACCCGACGTGAACGCGCTCCACGTCGACTCCGTCGACGTCGCCGTGGCGCTCGGCGGGTCGACACCAGCCGAGTCGTACTTGCGCGGCGAGGCGATCATTGCCGCGGCATTGGCCAACGGCGCCGATGCGATTCATCCGGGCTACGGATTTCTCTCGGAAAACGCCGGCTTCGCCCGCGACGTGGAAGCAGCCGGCCTGATCTGGGTCGGTCCGACGCCCGAACAGATCGAGCTGCTCGGCGACAAGGTGGCCGCGAAACGCACCGCCATCGACGCCGGCGTGCCAACGGCACCGCTGCTCGAGATCGACGGTGCCAGCTTCACGGGGCCACTCCCCGACGACGTCCCGTTGCCCGTACTGGTCAAGGCGGCAGCAGGCGGTGGGGGTCGCGGGATGCGCATCGTGCGCGGCGTCGACGAACTCCCCGACGCGGTTGCGGCAGCCTCACGCGAGGCTGCGGCTGCATTCGGCGACGGCACGGTGTTCATCGAGCCCTACCTCGAGCGTGGACGGCATGTTGAGGTGCAGGTGATCGGCGACGCTCACGGCAACGTCGTGCACCTCGGCGAGCGGGAGTGTTCGATTCAGCGACGCAACCAGAAGATCGTGGAAGAGTCGCCGTCGGCCGGGATCTCGGCAGCGACGCGCGAGGCGTTGTGTTCAGGCGCGCTCTCGCTTGCCCAGCGCGTGGAGTATCGGGGCGCCGGAACGATCGAGTTCCTCGTGGGCGAGGGTCCCGATGGCGGCGACGGCACGATCAACTTCCTCGAGGTCAACACGCGGCTGCAGGTGGAGCACCCCGTGACCGAGGCCGTGACCGGACTCGACCTCGTGGAGCTGCAGCTACGGGTGGC